>NZ_JAKJSW010000059.1:0-21984 GCF_050337375.1 Vibrio makurazakiensis
CACTATTACCTAGCTGCTTACTGGCACTATTACCTAGCTGCTTACTGGGCTAAAGCACTATCTACGCAATCTGTTGATTCTGAACTTGCTGCTGAGTTTTCCACAATTGCAGAAAAACTAGCAGAAAACGAAGAAGTGATCGTATCAGAGCTAAATAATGCTCAAGGTGTAGCTGGTGACCTTGGTGGTTACTATGCTCTAGTGGATGCTCAAGCAGCCGCTCTTATGCGCCCAAGTGCTACTCTGAACGCGTTTATTGATGCATAGTATTTGAAGTATCATTGATTAAAATAAAAACCCGCCAAGTTGGCGGGTTTTTTTGTATTTGAAGTTCCACACTTTTAATCACATGCGAACCCTTCTTGTTGGTAATTCGACTCTACATGATGGCAGCTATTTGGCTGCGATTGCTTCTACAGGAACAACGGAACTAGCGTGCGAGCCTTTTGGTCCTTTTTCTACTTCATAGTCGACTTGTTGACCCGCTTTTAAAGTTCTATAGCCGTCCATTTGAATAGTGGAGTAATGTGCAAAAATATCGCCATCTTCTCCTTCTGGGCAAATGAAACCAAAACCTTTAGCGTTGTTAAACCATTTTACTGTACCTGTAGCCATGCTATACATCCCTCATGCATTTGTTTACTGATGTTGTGTTACCGCAAGTTTAATGAGTATTCAATGACTCACTTAAACCGCTTTTTTAGTCAAATTTGGATGTTTTTGAATACTTATACATCCAAATTGTTTTTATCCATTACTCTTCCGTAAGTAGATAAAAGTTGGTGAATAAAAAAGCACTAAGCTCCAATGTAGCTAATGATTCAGCACAGTCAATAGTAAATAGGTATAAATAACCACATATTTGTTAACAAATCACACTTGAGAATTGCAACTTTTATACAACTTGGTGATAACTTTGCAAATGTACCATTTGAGATGAAAATGGTTATGGTGTCTTTTTAATCAAACACATATATTAATTTTGTTAATAGAGCTCTTTTATTTGCAGCCTTCCAAATGGTGCATTAGGCTCATTAGAGAGGAATGACTTTTAGACCGAGTTTCTTAGTACACGATGTCGACTCAATGTGGTAGATTTAGGTTGTAGRTACTCATTAATTTCCTTGAAAGCAACTTAGCAAACTGAAATGAGCAATAATTTTGAATGGGCAGCTCCAGGCTCTGATTTACTGGAGAGAGAAAAAACGAAAATTAAACCGCCTGCGATGTATAACGTCATATTAAACAATGACGACTACACACCAATGGACTTTGTTATTGAGATTCTGGAGCGCTTTTTTTCACTTGATATTGATAAGGCAACCCAAGTTATGCTCCAAGTTCACTATGAAGGAAAAGCAATTTGCGGGACATTTAGCGCAGAAATTGCTGAAACAAAAGTAGCGCAAGTGACAATGTACTCAAAAGAAAATGAGCACCCGCTACTATGTACAATGGAGCAAGCTTAACGATTTGCTCGAACAACAATGTTGTTCCCCTAGGAGGTACTTATGCTAAATAAAGAATTAGAGTCGAGTTTAAATGGCGCATTTGCTCGTGCGCGAGATAAGCGACATGAGTTTATGACTGTCGAACACCTCCTACTTGCATTATTAGAAAATGATGCAGCCAAGGAAACCCTTCAAGCATGCCAAGCTGATCTAGAAGCTCTGCGCCATGAGCTAGATATCTTTATCGATCAAACTACGCCACTTATCCCAGAAAACGATGACACACGCGAAACTCAACCTACGTTAAGCTTTCAGCGCGTACTTCAGCGCGCCGTGTTTCATGTTCAGTCATCAGGGCGTAGCGAAGTAACTGGTGCTAATGTTCTTGTGGCTATCTTTAGCGAGCAGGAGTCCCATGCGGCTTATCTTCTTAAGAAAAACGATATTAGCCGACTTGATATTGTTAACTTCATTTCTCACGGCATTACTAAAGCTGGCAACGACAGTGATGAGTCATCGTCAGACTCTTTTGGCTCTGAAAACACGGAAGAAGTTAACTCGGAAGAGCGCCTTGAAAGCTTTGCGACAAATCTAAATGAAGTCGCTAAGCAAGGTAATATTGATCCTCTCATAGGACGTGATAAAGAATTAGAACGTACTATTCAGGTGCTTTGCCGCCGTCGCAAAAATAATCCATTGCTCGTTGGCGAGGCAGGTGTTGGTAAAACTGCTATTGCTGAAGGGTTAGCGTGGAGAATTGTAGAAGGCCAAGTGCCTGACGTAATTCAAGATAGCGTTATTTACTCTTTAGATATTGGTTCTCTACTCGCTGGTACTAAATACCGTGGTGACTTCGAGAAGCGTTTTAAAGGGATATTGAAGCAGTTAGAGAAAGAAGAAGACGCAATTCTCTTCATTGATGAGATTCATACTATCATCGGTGCAGGTGCAGCCTCTGGTGGTCAAGTTGATGCGGCGAACCTAATTAAGCCGCTTTTAAGCAGTGGTAAATTACGCTGTATTGGTTCTACAACCTACCAAGAGTACAGCAGTATTTTTGAGAAAGAGCGTGCACTGTCTCGTCGTTTCCAAAAAATTGATATTGTCGAGCCTTCACTAGACGACACAACCAAGATTTTGATTGGATTGAAGCCGAAGTATGAGGCTCACCATGAGGTGCGCTATACGAATAAGGCACTTCGTGCAGCGGTAGAGCTGTCTGCTAAATATATTAATGAGCGTCATTTACCAGATAAAGCGATCGATGTTATTGATGAGGCTGGTGCTCGTAGCCGCCTGGCTCCAGCGAGTCGTCGTAAGAAAACAGTCGGAGTAGCTGATATCGAGTCAATGGTTGCTAAAATGGCTCGAATTCCTGAAAAGTCAGTATCATCTTCTGACAAAGACGTCCTGAAAAAACTTGATGACAAAATGAAGATGCTTGTTTTTGGACAAGACCCAGCTATCGATGTATTGAGTGAAGCCATTAAGCTTACACGTGCAGGATTAGGCGCTGACAACAAACCCGTTGGTTCATTCTTATTCGCCGGCCCAACTGGTGTTGGCAAAACAGAAGTGACGGTTCAGCTATCTAAACTGTTGGGTATTGAGCTGCTTCGTTTTGATATGTCTGAGTATGGTGAACGACATTCCGTGAGCCGTCTAATTGGTGCTCCTCCTGGTTATGTTGGTTACGACCAAGGGGGTTTACTGACTGATGCAGTGATTAAAAACCCACACTCTGTTGTTCTGTTAGATGAGATCGAGAAAGCGCACCCAGATATCTTTAATTTGCTACTGCAAGTCATGGATAACGGTACCTTGACTGATAACAACGGACGCAAAGCAGATTTTCGTAATGTGATCCTTGTTATGACAACCAATGCCGGTGTTGCTGAAACTGAGAGAAAGTCGATCGGCTTGATCCAGCAAGATCATGCGCCTGACGCAATGGCAGAAATTAAGAAGATCTTTACGCCTGAGTTTAGAAACAGACTTGATAACATCATTTGGTTTAACAGCCTAGATGAAACGGTCATTCACCAAGTTGTAGATAAGTTTGTCGTTGAGCTACAAGTCCAACTGGATGCGCGTGGTGTCTCTTTAGAAGTTTCAGAGGATGCTCGTCATTGGTTAGCGGATAGAGGCTACGACAAGGCTATGGGTGCTCGTCCTATGGGGCGTGTGATTCAAGACCAACTTAAGAAACCATTAGCGAATGAATTGCTATTTGGTAGCTTGGTTGACGGTGGCACAGTTAAAGTGACTCTTAAGAAAGGTCAGCTTGTATTTGATTACTTAGGTGCTAAAGAAGAAGCACTTCACTAATGTGATCTAATATCTGATATGGGAAGCGGGCATTTTATGCTCGCTTTTTTATGTTTAGTACCTGATCGGTTATTAACTTGGAATGATATGTGCTCGTTTCAACTAATACTAGGCAATAAAAAACGGAGCATAAACTCCGTTTTTTATTTGTATTCGCTAACTAAAAATTAACGAGCACGGAAGACGATGCGGCCTTTAGAAAGGTCGTATGGAGTCATCTCAACAGTTACTTTGTCACCCGTAAGAATACGGATGTAGTTCTTACGCATTTTACCAGAGATGTGAGCTGTCACTACGTGACCATTTTCAAGCTCAACACGGAACATTGTGTTTGGTAGAGTATCAAGGACGGTGCCTTGCATCTCAATTACGTCTTCTTTAGCCATCTAATCCTCTTTCGAAACTTGGCGGTTTTTAACGGGACAATTGTGCCGCTAAAAGCAAAATATGTAAAGTTGTCGCGTATTCTACCCTTGCCATCGCTGATTTACTAGCTTTTGATGATGTTGAAAGCGTACTTTATAGTTCATCGCTGGGCATTCATCGATTTGATAGCCTAAATAAAGCCAATGTTTGCCACTATTTTGGCTGAATTCAATCTGATAAAGCACAGCCAATGTTCCAATAGACAACTCGATATCAGGGCTAAAAAAGGTATAAAACGCACTGGTACTGTGTGGCATCACATCGGTTACGGCAATCGCTATCAGCTGTGTACCGTCGTAAATGTGTAGATACTTAGTTGTGAGCCATTCATTTTTTGAAAATTGTTGAAACTCTTTTTTCTTAGGGGGGAACATCGTCCCGGAATGGTGTCTTTTTGTTATGTATTCGCTATATAAATCAAACCAATCTTCATCCATTTCATCTTTCATTATCCAATGAAACGTTTTTGATTTATTTAAAATTCGTCGTTGGCTCTTAGAGGGCTTAAATTCAGAGGCTGATACGCGGATAGCTTTGCATGCATTACATTGGTCACAATGAGGCTTATAGATGGTTTCACCACTACGACGAAAGCCATTAGCAAGGAGTACCTCATAGTTTTCAGGCGTATGCATTTGTGTATCTAGAGCGACAGCAACGCGTTCCTGTTGTTCTGGTAGATAACTGCACGCATGATTGTCGGTTAGCCCGATCTTAATTTGGTGTAAATCTTGATTCATCTGAATTAGACCTTAAGCCATTGTGTTTTAAAACAGCCATTGCTGATAGGCAATTCTTTTAATGATAGCAACGAAGTTAAAAATTCCTCACGGTCTAATTCATGAGCCCCTAAAGATTGTAGGTGTGGGTTCATGACCTGACAGTCGATGAGTTGCCCTTTGTGTTGCGTAAAGTGGGCGCAAAAATACCATAGTGCAATTTTAGATGCGTTAGTCTTCAAACTAAACATCGACTCACCGCAAAAAACTTGCCCTCTCTGTAATCCATAGAGTCCACCAACAAGTTGTTCTTCATGCCATACTTCTACTGAATGGCAGTGTTTCTCCTGTGCCAATTTTTTATAGGCTTGTTGCATATCATCGTTTAACCATGTTTCTTCAGCAGGGCGCAAAGATGAACAAAGCTCGATCACGCGGTGTGTCGCTTTATTGATACTGACTTGGTATTGAGCTTTGTTTTGAAACTTTTTGAGACTTTTTGCTGGTTTGAATGTCTTAGGATCAAAGWCTGCTCGTGGCGATGGACTCCACCAGAGAATGGGTTCCCCCGGGCCATACCAAGGAAATATCCCTTGGCTGTATGCACTAAGAATACGCTCTGAACTGAGATCGCCCCCAAAAGCCAATAAGCCATTTGGGTCTTCAAGGGCTTCATAAGGTGAGGGGAAGGCATTACTATTAGCTTCTAGCTCAGTTAAGTATATAGTCATAGGAAACCTTCGAAAAATTAGGCGATTAGGAAAAAGTTTATGAAGAAATTGTTGTGGATTCTACTTGTTTTGCCTCTGTTCGCCAATGCGGCTTACAATCGAAATGAAGCAAGGCCAGTCAATGACGTCGTTTATGGCAAAGTGGATTCGGTACGTTACATCACTCAACAAGAGATAGTGCAGTCTCAAGGGAGTGGCTGGGAAACACTACTTGGTGCGGCTGTTGGTGGGCTAGTCGGTAACCAGTTTGGTGGTGGCACAGGCAAAGAAGTGGCAACGGCTGTTGGGGCGGTAGCGGGTGCCGGTGTGGCAAGGAATCGAGCCAATACTCAATATACAGTCGAGCATAAGCTTGTAGAAATACTGGTTGAAACTGACAAAGGCAAGTTGATTGATGTTATTCAAGACGCTGATGGGAATATGCTTTTCAATCGTGGTGATGATGTCAGAATCTTGTATTTTTCTAATGGGGTCCGAGTTGATTTAGTGTACTAAATTAAAGCTCGGTTTAGTTGCTTAAATATTCACCTAGCAATCGGGGATTAACTCTGGAGTTCATCTTTAAATTTAGATAGTCTGCAAGTACGAAGAATTTTTCATCGCTTTAAATCTTAGTCTTTAATGATGAGTAGTACTGAGCCAGCGATACAAGGACTAATACATTTAATGGAAAGCCTAACGTTACAACCGATTCAAAGAGTAAATGGAGAAGTTAACCTTCCCGGTTCAAAAAGTGTGTCTAACCGAGCGTTATTGCTCGCTGCACTGTCAAAAGGAACAACCCGCCTAACCAATTTATTAGACAGTGACGATATTCGTCATATGCTCAATGCCCTGACGAAATTGGGTGTGGAATACAAATTGTCTGAAAACAAGACTGTATGTGAAGTGGTCGGTTTAGGTGGTGCATTTGAATCAACACAAGCACAAGAGCTGTTTTTAGGTAATGCTGGTACAGCAATGCGCCCTTTGGCTGCGGCGCTATGTTTAGGTAAAGGCGAGTTCGTTTTGACTGGCGAACCGCGCATGAAAGAGCGTCCCATTGGCCACTTGGTTGATGCTTTGCGTACCGCAGGTGCGGATGTTGAATACCTAGAAAATGATAATTACCCACCTTTAAAAATAAAAGGAACAGGTCTTAAAAGTGGCTCTGTTTCTATCGACGGGTCTATCTCTAGTCAGTTTTTAACTGCGTTTTTGATGTCAGCTCCTCTTGCTGAAGGTGAAGTCAGTATCAAAATCGAAGGTGAGTTGGTTTCTAAGCCTTACATTGATATTACATTACACATCATGAAACAGTTTGGTGTTAACGTAATCAATAATAATTACCAAGAGTTTGTTATCCCGGCTGGTCAAAGCTATGTTGCACCTGGTGATTTCCTTGTCGAAGGCGACGCGTCATCAGCATCTTACTTTTTAGCTGCAGCTGCTATTAAAGGCGGTGAAATCAAAGTAACGGGTATTGGTAAAAACAGTATTCAAGGTGATATTCAATTTGCAGACGCACTAGAGAAAATGGGCGCTGAAATTGAATGGGGCGATGATTATGTGATCTCTCGTTGTGGCGAGCTAAAGGGCATTGATATGGATTACAATCATATTCCTGATGCTGCGATGACTATTGCCACTACCGCGTTGTTTGCTACAGGAACAACAGCGATTCGCAACGTATACAACTGGCGTGTAAAAGAAACCGACCGTTTAGCGGCAATGGCTGCTGAGCTGCGTAAGGTTGGTGCAGAAGTCGAAGAGGGGGAAGACTACATAATAGTGAACCCTGTCGAGACACTAAAACACGCAGAAATCGATACGTATGACGATCACCGTATGGCAATGTGTTTCTCGCTCGTTGCTTTAAGTGATACGCCAGTGACGATTAATGATCCAGGGTGTACTTCAAAAACATTCCCTGATTACTTTGATAAGCTGAAAATGCTGAGTCAATAAATTGAAAAGCTTGCCTAATCAGGCAAGCTTTTTACTTTTGTTTATTGTTATTCTTTGATTGTGAACTCTTTAGAAAGGTGATGCGCTAAGTATTTGAACATGTTGAATACTGCCGTAGTGTTCTGCGTTGGTAGACCATTACTATCCAGAAAGTATTCGCCTTTGAATATCAGTACTTCGTCTTTTTCTGTCACGCTATCAGCACGCATACCTTCGATATAGTCATCGTGTTCTTGAATTACTTGGTTAGCGATTAACAATAAATCAAATTCTGAAATTGTTTGTTTAGTTGTCATGTCATTTCTCAGTGATAAACGTCATGAGTGATAGTCTATAAACATCGACCCCAAATACAATGATTTAAGTCTAATCTGAGTGATGATTTTGTGTAGAGTGAAAATTATTTTGTGATTTATGACAAATTAATTGAATGGAGTTCGTGTTTAAACCCTTGACGTGCATAGTATGGGGTCAAATAAGCTAAGGTTAGAGTCTATTAGCCTTTGTTCAGTAAAAATTCAGGTAGATGAGCATCTATCTTTACCGTGTTTTCACATTGGTAAGTCGTCGATTTGTCGAGCAATCAGATCCAAAATTGCAAAAAGCGGTTGATCTTCTTGTAATCTCGCACAATAGTAAAAAAAGAAGCAATAAATTAGAACATCGTGCGCAAACGCCCAAATGACAATCTCATAAGGTGCTGAGCGGCGTGATTAAGGACGTTAGAGTCAATTATGGGTAAATCACTCGTTATAGTGGAGTCGCCAGCCAAGGCCAAAACTATTAATAAATATCTTGGTAAAGACTTTGTCGTTAAGTCGAGTGTAGGTCACGTACGTGACTTACCGACAGCAGGCCAAAGTACTGGTAAGAAAGCTGCCGCAGTTTCAACAAAAGGTATGAGCCCAGAAGAAAAGGCTCGTATTAAAAAAGAAAAAGACCGCAAGGCACTCATCAAAAAGATGGGGATTAACCCTTACCAAGAGTGGGAAGCTAATTATCAAATTCTTCCTGGTAAGGAAAAAGTTGTAGCCGAATTACAGAAATTAGCTGAAAACGCAGACCACGTTTATCTCGCAACCGATTTGGACCGCGAAGGAGAAGCTATCGCATGGCACCTTCGTGAGATCATCGGTGGTGATGAATCGCGATACAAACGAGTTGTTTTTAACGAAATTACTAAAAATGCTATCCAACAGGCGTTCGAAACTCCGGGCGAGTTGAATATTGATGGTGTTAATGCTCAGCAAGCACGTCGCTTTATGGACCGTGTTGTAGGCTTTATGGTTTCACCTTTACTTTGGAAAAAGGTTGCGCGTGGTTTATCTGCCGGTCGTGTTCAATCTGTTGCCGTGAAGCTATTGGTAGAGCGTGAACGTGAAATCAATGCGTTCATCCCAGAAGAGTTTTGGGATATTCACGCTGATACAAAAACGAATGACAAATCTGACTTTAGGTTGCAAGTAGCACAGAAAGACGGTGTTGCATTCAGGCCTGAAAATGAAGCTCAAACGAATACAGCTCTAACTGTACTTGAAAAAGCGCAGTACGAAGTTTGTAAGCGTGAAGACCGACCTACGAAAAGTAAGCCGTCTGCCCCATATATCACATCGACTTTACAACAAGCTGCGAGTACCCGCATGGGCTATGGCGTAAAGAAAACGATGATGCTTGCTCAACGTTTGTATGAAGCTGGCTACATTACTTATATGCGTACTGACTCGACAAACTTGAGTTCAGAAGCTGTAGAAGCGGCTCGTGAATACATTGGTAACGAGTATGGTGGTAAATACCTTCCAGAGAAACCACTTGTTTACGGCAGTAAAGAAGGCGCACAAGAAGCTCACGAAGCGATTCGTCCTTCAAGCGTAGAAGTTCTATCTGAAGACCTTAAAGGTGTTGACGCGGACGCACACAAGCTTTATTCGCTTATCTGGAACCAGTTTGTTGCTTGTCAAATGACGCCAGCTCAATATGATTCAACGACGATTAGCGTGAAAGCTGAAGAATATACTCTGAAAGCTAAAGGTCGTATCTTAAAGTTTGATGGTTGGACGCGTGTTCAACGCCCAATGGGTAAGAACGAAGATACGATTCTTCCTGCTGTACAGATCGGAGACACTTTAGAGTTAGTCACGCTGGATCCTAAGCAGCACTTTACTAAGCCGCCGGCACGTTTTACTGAAGCAGCGCTAGTTAAAGAGTTAGAGAAACGTGGTATTGGTCGTCCATCCACTTACGCTTCGATTATTTCTACGATCCAAGATCGTGGTTATGTGAAAGTTGAACAGCGCCGTTTCTACGCAGAGAAGATGGGTGAAATTGTGACTGACCGTTTAGATGGTARTTTCAATGACCTAATGAACTACGATTTCACTGCAAGAATGGAGCAAAAGCTCGATCAGATTGCAGAAGGCGAAACTAGCTGGAAAGGGGTTCTAGATAACTTCTTTACTGATTTTACTGGCGATCTAGAGAAAGCTGATTTAGACGAAGATGACGGTGGTATGAAGCCAAATCATATCGTTGAAACTGACATCGAGTGTCCGACATGTAGCCGTACTATGGGTATCCGTACTGCGTCGACAGGTGTATTCCTTGGTTGTTCTGGTTATGCGCTACCTCCGAAAGAGCGTTGTAAAACAACAATTAACCTAGGTGATGAAGATGGCATTATCAACGTCCTAGAAGAAGACGTTGAAACAGCAGCACTTCGAGCGAAGAAGCGTTGTCCGATTTGTGAAACCGCAATGGATGCGTACCTAATTGACGACAAGCGTAAAATGCACGTTTGTGGTAACAACCCTAACTGTGAAGGTTATGTGGTTGAACACGGTGAATTCAAAGTTAAAGGCTATGACGGCCCTGTGGTTGAGTGTGATAAATGTAACTCAGACATGGTTCTTAAGAATGGCCGTTTCGGTAAATACATGGACTGTACGAGTGAAGATTGTAAGAACACTCGTAAGATTCTAAAGAATGGCGAAGTCGCCCCACCTAAAGAAGACCCTGTTCACTTCCCTGAACTTCCATGTGAAAACTCAGACGCTTACTTTGTTCTTCGAGACGGTGCTTCTGGTTTATTCATGGCAGCGAGCAACTTCCCTAAATCGAGAGAGACTCGTGCACCGTTAGTGGAAGAGTTGGTTCGATTTAAAGATAGAATTTCTCCGAAATTTCAATATCTGGCGACGGCTCCGGTAGCTGACCCTGATGGAAAACCTACTGTGGTTCGTTTTAGTCGTAAGTCTAAAGAGAACTATGTTCGTACTGAAAATGACGGTAAGCCATCAGGTTGGACTGCGCTTTACGTCGACGGGAAATGGGAAGTTACCGACAAGCGTAAAAAGCCAAAAGAAGAAAAATAAACAAATAAATAAGCAGCCTTAGGGCTGCTTTTTTTATGTTTATTTCAGAAATTTGGAAGGTCAGTGTGTGATTTGTCGATGTATAGAAATTACGAAACTGATTCATAGTTACATTAAGAGTTAGTAATTTGGTTTCATATCTGTCACATTAATGTCACTGTAACTAAATATCCTAATTAAGTTTCAAAAAAAACGTTGTTTATGTTGTGTGTTGCCCTTGTTAATTAGTTGTAACTCATAACTTTAGGAGTGTGAGCTAGCTTAGAACTTAGTAAAGCAAATACCACTTACAACTCAGAATGGCGTATTTAAAATTGTAATCAATTACAAAAACGATAAATTATAAGAAACAAAGTGCAAAGAATATTGCGCGTAACACAATGTTGGCTTAGTTTTTCCAAATTAATATGAAGATCAGCTAAGTACCGAAAAGTAAATTGTGTCTGCTCCCCCGAGGCTTACTCATGGTAGACACAATGAATAACAAGCTATAAGTATATGGAGAATAAAATGGCTGGTGTATTGGGAATGATTCTTGCTGGTGGTGAAGGTTCACGCTTACGACCTTTAACTGAATCCCGTAGTAAACCCTCAGTTCCTTTCGGTGGTAGCTACCGCTTAATTGACTTCGCATTAAACAACTTCGTAAACGCTGATCTGATGAAGATCTACGTACTTACGCAGTTCAAATCTCAGTCTCTATTTCATCACATGAAAAAAGGTTGGAACATCAGTGGCATTACTGACCGTTTCATCGACCCTATTCCTGCACAAATGCGTACAGGTAAACGTTGGTATGAAGGCACCGCTGATGCTATCTATCAAAACTTGCGTTTCATGGAACTAGAAGAACCTGATCAAGTTTGTATTTTTGGTTCAGACCATATTTACAAAATGGATATTAAGCAAATGCTTGATTTCCACAAAGAAAAAGAAGCAGCGCTAACGGTTTCTGCGTTGCGCATGCCACTTGCTGAAGCATCTGAATTTGGTGTTATCGAAGTCGATGCTGAAGGGCGCATGATTGGTTTTGAAGAAAAGCCAGCAAACCCTAAGCCGATTCCTGGCGATCCTGAATCTGCATTAGTTTCTATGGGCAACTACGTCTTTGAAGCTAAAAATCTATTTGCAGAATTGATTGAAGATGCTGATAAAGAAGACTCTTCACATGACTTCGGCAAAGATATTATCCCGAACATGTTCCCACGTGGGGATGTGTTTGTTTACGACTTCAGTACTAACCGTATTACCGGTGAGAGAGAAGAAGTTTATTGGCGTGATGTAGGTACAATTGACGCGTACTGGCAAGCTCATATGGACCTACTAGAGAAGGATGCACCATTCTCTCTATACAACCGTAAATGGCCTCTACATACGTATTACCCACCATTGCCGCCAGCGACTTTCTCTGATTCAGCCAATGGTCGTGTACAGATCATTGATAGCCTTGTATGTAACGGAAGCTTTGTACGTGGTTCACGTATCGAGAAATGTGTGCTTGGTTTTCGCAGTAACATAGCTTCTGCGTGTGACATCAGCCAAAGTATTTTACTTGGTGACGTAAAAGTGGGTGAAGGCTGTGTACTTCGTCGAGTAATTATCGATAAAGATGCAGATATCGCACCTGGTACACAAATCGGCGTCAATCTTCAGGAAGATAAAAAGCACTTCCACGTTTCTGAAGACGGTGTAGTTGTTATCCCTAAAGGAGCACGCATTGGCTACTAAGACGTTTTCAGTACTTTTTGTAGCGTCTGAAGTTGAAGGTTTGATCAAAAGTGGTGGCTTGGCTGATGTAGCCAAGGCACTGCCTGAAGCGTTACAAAATCTTGGACAAAATGTTCGAGTAACAATCCCCGCTTATAGCAAAATTGCGAATGTTGATTCAGCGGAAGTTCTTCTTTCTACTGAGCTTGATCATTGGCCGCACACTGCTTATCAGGTTAAGAAGCTATATGTAGGCGAAGTTGAAGTACTAGCTATTGATTGTGCTCAGTACTTTGATAGACCTGAAATGTACGCTGAGAATAATCAAGCATACGCTGACAACGGTGAGCGTTTCTCTTTCTTCAGTGCTGCGTGCTTAGATATGCTGCCTAAGTTAGGTTTCCAGCCTGATGTTGTGCATGCGAACGATTGGCATACGGGTTTTGTCCCTTACCTACTTAAAACTCGTTATAGCCAAAGTGAGTTTTACCAAGGTATAAAAAGTGTTATCTCAATTCATAATGCCGTGTTTAAGGGTGTATTTAGTTACGACCAGCTGCAAAATCTACCAGAGATGCATAACCATAATGCCCCTGAAGCAGCAGTGAGCCATACACATGTCACAATGCTTCGAGCTGGTGTTATGTGCGCCGACAAAATTAACGCGGTAAGCCCGACTTATGCTCAGGAGCTTAAAACTGAGCTAGGAAGCCATGGTATGGCCACTGAGTTCCAGCAACGTTCAGAAGACTTGTTTGGTATTCTCAATGGATGTGACTATAGCGCTTGGAATCCAGAAATTGACGAGTTTTTGCCTAAGAAGTTCAAAGCAACTCAACAAAGCATGGTTCGTGGTAAAAAAGCGTGTAAACAAGAGCTACAGCACGAGGTTGGTTTACCTGTCCGCGATTGCGCTGTTTATGGCATGGTTTGTCGTTTGACGAATCAAAAGGGTGTGCATTACTTATTGCCTATAATTGAACAGTTCATAAAGAATGACTTGCAGATTGTTATCGTAGGTACTGGAGATCCAGTGTTAGCGAGTCAATTAGCAGAAATTTCAGCGAAGCATTCGGATAAATTCGCCTTCGTCGAGGCTTACAATAATAAGCTGGCTCACTTAGTTGAAGCTGCGTCTGACTTTTTCTTGATGCCTTCTGAATTTGAACCTTGTGGTCTTAATCAAATCTATAGTATGGCTTATGGCACATTGCCTATTGTACGTGCGGTAGGTGGCTTGAAAGACAGTGTTAATGATTATGATGAGAATAGTGAAATTGCTACAGGTTTTGCGTTTAGCGAGCCAACGCCAGAGGCACTGCTGCTTGTGCTAATGCGATCGCTACTTCTTTATGCTCAGCACCCATCAGAGATTAGGCGTGTCCAGTTATACGCAATGCAGCAAAACTTTAGTTGGGAAGCCGCAGCAAAAGAGTATTTAGCCATGTACCAAACGGCATTTTAATACTCATTGGATTCTTAGTTATAAGTTTATCAAACAATAAAAGGCGCCTTGTGCGCCTTTTTCTGGTCAGATCACTGGCAACTTATAGGATGAGCTCTAGGAATTTGTCCTAATCTAGGGTAAAAATTGAATCACAGTTCTCACTTTAAGTTGATTGACACTGTTATCACTTAAATTCAATCAAATTGTGATAGTCTGCATCAACGTCACTAACAACGAACCATAAATATTGATTATGAGCGAAGCATTGTTATTCCATAAAACATTTCAGCACCCAACCAGCGATGAGTGGGTGGTTTTTGTACATGGTGCTGGTGGCAGTTCATCAATTTGGTTTAAGCAAATTAAAGCCTATAAGCAGCATTTCAATTTGCTCTTGATTGATCTAAGAGGACACGGTAAATCTAATCAATTTTTGAAAGAATTGATTAGTAATCGTTATACCTTTAAAACGGTCACCCTCGATATTTTGAAAGTGTTAGATCATTTGAAAATACGTTCAGCCCACTTTGTCGGTATGTCATTGGGGACAATTATTGTTCGTAATGTCGCAGAGCTCGCTGCAGAAAGGGTTCGCTCGATGGTGCTTGGTGGAGCGGTTACGCGATTAAATACGCGTTCGCAAGTGTTGGTAAGGTTGGGCAACCTAAGCAAGCACATAATCCCTTATATGTGGTTGTATAGCTTGTTTGCTTATATCGTTATGCCACAGCGTAGCCAGAAAGAATCTCGACATCTGTTTATAAGAGAAGCTAAGAAGCTGTGTCAAAAGGAATTTAAGCGCTGGTTTATTTTGACGGCTGATGTAAACCCACTGATGCGGTATTTTAAAGATAGAGAATTACCGATCCCGACTTTGTATTTGATGGGAGAGAAGGACTATATGTTCATTCAACCTGTTAAAGAAATGGTTGCGGTTCATCATTCCAGTGAATTACAAGAAATCCCTGACTGCGGACATGTTTGTAATGTAGAGCAGCCAGAACAGTTTAATAAGCGTTCGATTGAGTTTATTAAAAAACAAATTGATAGCTAGCGAGTCAAACTGACGTTGCTAGCTGAAGTTTTATTCTGGTGATGCCTGACCGCATTGCCAACAGGCACCGAATTGAGGCTCATTTAATTCGTTGCAATGGCTACACTGCCATTCCTTGTTATTATCCGAATTAGATTGTTCGTTGTAGCTTTCGATAACCCGCTCAGCTAAAGATATCTTATTTGGTTCCTGTAGCCACACGTAAGGGTCTGTATCATCAGAAAAAGGGATTTCCCCTTTCAAACCAAATAAGCCTTCCCCACGAACTTCACAAGCAATATTCTCAACCTTTAATAGTTCACATACGATATGTGCTTCAGTTGGGTTGGCTGCGATAAATATTTTCATTATTCAGCCACAGGTTGAGAACGGAATTTAGCCATTAACCACTTCGCTATAATTGGGAAGAGTCCAAGTAATGCGAATGAAACGAGTACAGAGGGGGATACAATGCCCGATAGCGAGTCTATTTCGGCTAACTGTGTTCCTGCATTTAAATATACAGCTGTACCAGGAAGCATTCCTAACTGACTAGTGAAATAGTATCGAGATACTTTGATTGGTGTTAGTCCCATAAGTAGGTTAATTAAGAAAAATGGGAACACTGGGATCAGACGTAAAGAAAAGAGATAGAAAGCTCCGTCTTTTTCTACGCCTTTGTTAATGGTTTCCAATTTGTCACCAAATTTACTTTGTACCCAATCACGGAGTAAAAATCGGCTACTAAGAAAAGCGAGTGTAGCGCCAATAGTACTAGCAAATGAAACCAAAGCTAAACTGGTCCAAAAACCAAATAGGGCGGCACCTAGAAGCGTAACAACCGCTGCGCCAGGGATAGAAAATGCGGTGATTAATACGTATGCAGTAAAATAAGTCACAGCCGCAATTAAAAAGTTACTCTCAATAGACTCATTTAATATCGCTTGCTGTGCTTTGGCATTTTCAAGTGTTAAATATTGGCCAAAGTTCACACCAAGAGTGACAATGATAGCGACTAAAACTACGCCTAAAATCAATTTCTTACTCATGAATACATCCTCGAATCTATGAATTTCTTTCTCTATTATAACTAGACAGGTTAAGTCGCATTTATCTTTCAGGCAAAATAAAAAAGCCACAATAAAAATTGTGGCTTTTTGAAATTTTAGCTAGTTGATATAAGAGATAAGTTCATCTCTTCTTTGTTGAGGAATCACTGACCAGTGGGTGCCGTTTATTGCCCCCTCTAGCGCCCAGAGTAACTCTAGGCTTACAGTTGAAGAGTGTGACTCTCTTATCGCGGAGTAAGCTTTTGCTGCACCTGTGTCGTAAAGTTGCTCGACAGATTCAATGCCTGCTTTTTTAAGCATACGCTCCGTGGCTAGTCTTAGGTTCGGCAAATCTTTTAATCGATTAGGCTTCGCGGTCGACTGCTCTGCTTTTTCTTCTTTGACGAATGCTAACGATGCTTGTGCTTTTTCTAGAATATCTTCTTGATTAACAGATACATCGTCGGTTAAAGCAAAATATTTAGTCACAACAGGGAAACCACGTTTTTTGTAAACGTAGGGCTGATAGCCTTGCTGTTCAAACTCTTTTAATGTGTTTTTATCTGCTCGAATATGTAGATGGTTATTTACGACAAGTGCAAACATAGTATCGTCTGCAAAAAGTCCGAATCCACCAAACATTGAACGAGACTTAATTTTGCCAAGCGACTCAAATAATTTCATCGAGTCCTTGAGTATTGGTTTGTCCATATTATTAATCTCGGTGTATTTGAATTACGCCACCAAATATTCAGGTCCGAGAGGTTAGCAAAATGATGATAAAGCTTTGTCAATAAGGAGTTAATCTTACATTCTGCCATCGGTAACCCCGCTACCATCCCATAAAAACATACAGTCTATGGATTAGGCCGGAAGCTTTGCGTCTTACTTTTTCAAGTAGTTTGCCCTGTGCGTGACACTCATAAGGATAAGCGGTTTTGTTGAACAAAGCTCACATTACCTGTGTAAAAATGTGATATCGGTTCGGTAAATGAATTGATTGTAATGCACGTAGGTGCACTTGAAGGGATGGTCAAAGCGTATCTATTTATACGCTTTGACAGGTTGTATCTTTAGTTCAGTGTTTTAACTGTACTTCTCTCTACAATTTCTGGGTGCATTTCAAAAACACGCTTTTCGTGTTCTTTGTCTTTAATTCTTTCTAAAAGAATTTCAAATGCGTTTTTGCCAACACGTCGTTTAGGCTGGTGAACAGTAGTCAGTGGTGGCGAGAAGTATTCTGCTAATTCGATATTGTCGTAGCCGATAACAGAAATATCTTCMGGGATCTTAAGACCTTGCTGCTGAAGGCGACTCATCAAACCCAATGCCATCGTATCATTGAAGCAGAATACGGCTGTAGGGCGCTTGTCCATAGCAACGATCTTATCCGCAGCAAGAACCGCAGTGTCACATTCGAAGTTTCCTTCTAGCGTAAAATCTGCATTAGCAGGGATTTTTGCTTCATTTAATGCTCTGTGGTAACCAGCAATGCGCTCTTTACATGCAGCTTTGTCTAGGTGACCGCTTAAGCAGGCAATATCTGTATGGCCTTTATCGATAAGGAATTTAGTGGCCAAGTAACCACCTTCTTCAGAGTTGTCGATAATTTTATCAGCTTGTGAGCTTTCTGGGCCCCAGTCCATAACAACTTTTGGAATGTCAGCGTGGCGGTCTAACATTTCACGTAGTTCTTCAGTCAAGTCAGAGCACATAACCAAAATACCGTCGACACGTTTTTCCGCTAACATACGTATATAGTCGCGCTGCTTTTCGTAGATGCCACCAGTGTTACACAAAATTAGAGTGTAACCTTGGCGGTAACAGTAACTTTCCACACCATCTATAACTTCTGAAAAGAAAAGGTTCGTAGATTGCGTTACTAGCATGCCAATCGTGCGGGTGGTGTTACATTTTAAGCTTCGAGCAACGGCACTTGGTGCGTAATTCAGCTCATCAACTGCTTTGTTTACTTTTTCTTGGGTTGCTTCAGCAACAAAACGAGTTTTGTTAATTACGTGAGAAACCGTTGTCGTTGACACGCCCGCTAAGCGAGCGACATCTTTAATAGTGGCCATGGTGTTTTCCTAATTTTTAGCTATTTCTTCCCATAGCAAAGGGCAGCGAGGCCGCATAAATTCGCGGCCAGGTGAAGAAATGTTTCTTGGCTAAACTTCTTCAAGCATAAAGTGTTAAAAAACAAAAAACCGCTAATAAGAGCGGCTTGTATTAACACCAAAGTACTTTCATATAAATGGTGTACTTTGAGTTTGTTTCATATTTTATCGTTTGCGATCACAATTCTAGACTGACTGGTAGCAGGTCGCAATACAGGCCACCGAGTTTTCTCGGTGAACTGTGACAATTATTGGTAAAAATGTATTCAGAAATGAAACAATCTAATATTCGCCCGTTAAATAGCTGCAATCGAGTTCACAGAACGCAACGAGTAAAGAAGCAACGCTAGCGTATAAACCGAATTGGTCGTGTTTAGCGCAACTCGCTTGAAATTGTGGGATCCATGATTGTAAGTGAGATTGGATGAATTCATTCTGTTGTGCGAAAGAGTCTTCTAACTGTGTTTCTTGTTCTGCTTCATTTGAACGAATAATTATGTTGCCTAAAAAGTCTAACTGTATAGCCAAGTGATCTGCAGGCTCTTTTAGATCTTCATTCACGCCAACCCCGTGCTCCGCCATAATTTTTTCCATGTCTTTCGCAGGTTGTCCGTTTAATAACTTAGAAGAACCAATATACATAGAAGCATAAGGAAGAGCGCCGTGTTTGTCTGATTTCAAGAACAAATCACAAAAGTCCGCAGCTAACTCAAGCTGCGCATCTTCACGAGTTTGTAATCTATTTAATGCATCGACTAGGGCATCAACCGAAGGTTTTAACGTTTCGTTTTCACCAAGGCCAGATAAGAACGAGCGGATCTCTACGGATTGGTAGCTTTGTAATTCTGCTTCAGTCAGCTCTTTAGCGAATAGACTTGAAAGCCACCAGTATATTTCAGCGCGTTTCTCATTGAATGCTTTAGTTTCTTGCATCGATTTGCTCCTAAGTAGCGATAGGCAAAGTAAGACGAATATCTTTATAGAGGTGCTATAGCGTTATATTGAATTGCTTAAGCAACTAAATAGCAAGGTTTAAGCTTGTCTTGAATCAAAAAAAGTGTATGTTTCTGACTTTTATCTATAGTACTACTAGAATTGTTACTAGTTATGAATAGAATAGTCACTGAAACTATTAAATAAGAAAAGTGGTGTAGATGAGCTATCACGTATTGGTCGTCGAAGACGATGTGGTAACCCGTAGTAAACTAGTCGGTTACTTCCAAAATGAAGGTTATGCTGTTAGTGAAGCGGAAAGCGGAGCTCAGATGAGAGACATCTTAGATACTAACGATGTTGATCTTGTTATGTTAGATATAAACCTTCCTGGTGAGGATGGTTTATTGCTGACTAGAGAGCTACGTAGCCAATCGGATATTGGTATTATTTTGGTTACTGGACGCACGGATAGCATAGACAAAATCGTTGGCCTAGAAATGGGTGCCGATGATTATGTCACCAAACCTTTTGAACTGCGCGAGTTGTTAGTTCGAGTAAAAAACTTGTTGTGGAGAATTTCTGCAGCGAAAAATAAAACAGTAAGCTCTCAAGAAGAACAATCGAATGATAGTGTTGTTCGATTTGGTGAGTGGACATTTGATGTTCCACGCCGTGCATTAAGCAAAAATGGCGAGCCTGTTAAATTAACAAAAGCAGAATATGAGCTATTAGTTGCGTTGTCGTCTTATCCTAATCAAGTGTTAAGCCGCGAACGTATTCTGAATATGATCAGTCACCGCGTTGATGCGCCAAATGATCGTACTATCGATGTACTGATCAGAAGAATGCGAGCAAAAATGGAGTTTGATCCTAAAAACCCACAAATTTTTGTTACCGTTCATGGCGAAGGTTATATGTTCGCGGGTGATTAATTGATTGTTGAATCATAACTTTTAACAAAGTCGTGATGATAAAAAGCCGAGGTTTTCCTCGGCTTTTTYGATCGAATAGCTATTTTCTTATTAGGCTAGTAGTGGTGAGTATTAATTTAATTGAGTTCACTAACTTCAGGTGAAGTTGATTCAGAAACATCAATCCAATCGCGTAGACGTTGCCAAATTTGCCCCATGGTCTCGTGCCAATAACGCTCGGTTTGCTCAAGGTTTACAGCTTTTGGTGTGTACGAGGGGAATGAGTTACCAGGGTTTTTATGAGCTAAGAAGTTGGTCGGAGCAGGTAAAGGTTCGATACCTGCGGAATTAAACTCGTATAGTGCTCTTTTCATATGACTTGCCGACGTGACCAGAACCATTTTTTTATTTTGAACGAATGCTGCAGCTTGACGAGCTTCTTCCCAAGTATCTTTCGCGGTTTCGAGCAAAATGATCTCCGGCTTAGAAACGCCCAACGCCAATGCTACTTTGGCCATCATTCTAGCGTTGCTTACTTGAGTAGTACCACCATACCCGGACAGGATCAATTTTGCGCCAGGGTACATACGCATAATACGAATACCTTCGTTTAAGCGCATTAAGCCAGTTCGACTTAGTTCAGATGTTGGTGGGATTTGGTCATCGACGACGTGGCCGCTACCTAGCACCATGACATAGTCGATCGACTTATCGATAGGAAGAAAAACGGAGTACTCTCTTTCCAGTRGCATAAGTAGACGTGAAGAAAGGGGTTGGAAAGAGATAAGAAAAATACCACAAAGTGAAGTCAGGATTACAAGACATCCTGTCTTTCGTTTTGTAGAGAACATTACTAGGGCTAAACCCAGAAAAGCGAGAATCAACATTGCTGGCAATGGCATCAATAGGGATGACACTACTTTTTTCAGCTCAAACATATGGAATAGTCCGAAAAAACATCACTTGGTAATAAAAAGAGGGTAATCCTCTTTATTCCTGAAATTCCTGTGACAGAATAGCAGGCACGATTGAATATATTAACTCAAGTGCCCGTGACTGAAGACCGTAATTTCGACGATATTGCCCACAAATTTGCAAAAAACATTTATGGTTCTGACAAAGGAGAGATCCGTCAGGTAATCGTATGGGAAGATTTAGAGCAAGCATTGAGCGAATTAAACGCTTCAAATCAGGCGCTAGAGGTGCTTGATGCTGGTGGTGGGCTAGCGCAAATGTCTCAGAAGATTGCTGCACTTGGTCACAAAGTGGCATTGTGTGATCTATCTTCGGAAATGCTAGCTTTAGCCGAGCAGGATATTGCAAAGAACGGGTTGCTTGAGCAGTATCGACTGATCCATTCGCCAGTGCAGAAAATTGAAGATCACCTCGACCACAAAGTTGATATGGTCATGTTCCATGCTGTTATGGAGTGGTTGGCTAACCCGAAAGAAGCACTTGATATATTACTTAAGCAAGTAAAGCCTGGTGGTATTGCATCAATAATGTTTTATAACCACCACGGGTTAGTTCTAAAAAATGTGATATGTGGCAATATCCCGCATGTATTGAACGGGATGCCGCATAGAAAAAGGTTTAAGCTTCAGCCTCAGAAGGGTTTGAAGCCAGAAGATGTTTACCAGTGGGTTGAATCTGCTGGTTTTGACATCTACGGAAAATCAGGAATTCGTTCATTCAGTGACTACATAGGTAATATGGAGTACATGGGTGATTACGAATTTGAAGATGTATTGGCACTTGAAAAGCAATTATGCCGCCAAGAGCCTTACCTATCATTAGGTCGTTATATTCATGTA
>NZ_JAKJSW010000429.1:0-1456 GCF_050337375.1 Vibrio makurazakiensis
ACCCTAAGAAATTACTTAAGGTTATGTAAGAACCCAGTTGTTATGGGGCTGGTTTTCTCTGGCGCGTTCTCTTTTGCGGGGATGTTTGCATTCTTGACCGCTGGTTCGTTTGTTTATATTGATATCTATGGTGTAAGACCTGATTTGTTCGGCTATCTGTTTGGCTTGAACATTGTAGCGATGATCATTATGACTAGCGTAAATGGTCGTATTGTTAAGAAAGTCGGTTCTCACACCATGCTTCGTGCTGGCCTCACTATTCAATTATTAGCTGGTGTAGGCTTGTTCTTTGGTTGGTTAGCGGATATTGGCCTGTGGGGAATTGTCCCGTTTGTGATGCTTTATATTGGTACACTTTCCACTATAGGCAGCAACTCTATGGGGCTTCTATTAAGTGGTTACCCAAATATGGCGGGTACGGCTTCGTCATTGGCGGGTACATTAAGGTTTGGCACCGGTTCTGTTATTGGTTTAATCGTTGCGCTGCTTCCAAGTGACACAGCGTGGCCTATGATTGTTGTAATGGCGATATGCTCAATTTTATCGGCATTGTTATATTGGACATTAGGAAAGAAGGCATAATGTCAAACTACTACATTGAAATTCAAAAAATGGTAAATGCAGCGTTAGAAGAATTGACTGCATTACACAAAACGAAAAAAGTGGTGAATGCACCTGTAAGTAATAATCACTTTTTAGTTCGCTGGGTAACAAAAGCAATTAAAGCTCAGGCGTATGATCGTAGTGTGGTTGCTGATCTAGTTCGTTGGCAAAAGCAGGGGCGCTCTAAGGGCAACCAAGCTGACCTAATGTTTACTTTCAAACGTATTTCAGCTTTTTATGCCCACTTCTTCCCTGTTAATGAAGAGCCTAAAACTTTGAAAGACAGTGACGTAGAAGCGTTCATGGAAGTTATGTACCAGAAAGGTTGGAGCGTTTCGAGTGAAGATGAGCTGACGACTGGTGGTAAAATTCAGTTCTTTACCGATGGTGACCACTCTTTTGCTTTGTGTGCAAAACAGTGTGACGACTCATTTGATGGCGAATTGATGACTCAGCCAATGAACTGGTTTGTTCGTGGTAACCATGCGGAGTTTATTCAATCTGCGATGGACGCTGGTTTCATGCTTCACAAAGTAACGGATTACAAATCAGCGGTGAAATATCACGGTGAGTACATTGTTTATCCTGGAAATCAGGGCAGTCAGTTAGCTGAGATCCCAATTAGCTTCATTGCTGACTAATGGCGCGATAGACCAACATATGAAAATAGAAGGGGCTGATACGAGAATGTATCAGCCCCTTTTTTTTAAGATGAATTTGTTGATTGTTCTTATTTGTTATTCGTCGCTTCTTTAACGATGGCTTTGACCATACCTTTAAATATAAATAGGTGGGCGGGCATCATTGCAAACCAATACAGCAGGCCGAGAAACCCTTTTGGGTGCCACCATGC
>NZ_JAKJSW010000430.1:0-1436 GCF_050337375.1 Vibrio makurazakiensis
GGACTGAGCCCGAGATATCGAAATTAATAGTGTCATAACTAAAGCGAATTAACGGCCACACGATGTAACCTTGCTCTTCAATTAACTCGATCACATAAGGATCGGTATAATCAGCTTCGGTTTCAAATTCGCCACCAAATTCAGTTTCAGAATACTCAGCTACGACAGGATAAAACCAACTGTCTTGATACGATACTAATAAAGGTTTGTCGTTGGCGATCAACTCAGCGAAAAGGCTGAGTACGAACAACAATGCAAAAATCCACATTGAGATAAAGCCACGTCGATTTGCTTTAAAACGCAACCAGCGAGCCTGTGCGAGTGGATTGCTAAAAGAAATTAAATTTTTCAATATTAACGCGCCTCAAAGTCGATTCGAGGATCAACCCAGGTGTATGTCAAATCAGAAATGATGCTCAGAACCAAGCCCAATAACGTCATAATATAAAGAGAGCTAAATACGACGGGGTAATCACGTTGAATCGTCGATTCGAAACCAAGTAAGCCAATCCCCTCTAATGAGAACATCACTTCTATCAGCATCGAACCCGTGAAGAATATACTGATAAAAGCACTCGGGAATCCGGCAATGATGATCAACATTGCATTACGAAAGACGTGTTTATACAAAATGCTATTTTCATCCAAGCCTTTTGCACGAGCAGTTACCACATATTGTTTGTTTATCTCATCAAGAAAAGAGTTTTTAGTCAGCATGCTTAACGTAGCGAAGCCACCAATAACCATTGCGAAGATAGGCAAAGCGAGGTGCCAGAAGTAATCGATAATTTGCTGGTACCAATTCAATTGGTCAAAATTACTCGACACTAAGCCTCTTAATGGGAACCAACTAAAGTAATTACCGCTCGCAAACAAAATGATTAATATAATGGCGAACAAGAAGCCAGGAATCGCATAGCCAACAATCACAACGGCGCTCGACCACACGTCAAAACGCGAACCATGATGAATAGCCTTGAGTATCCCCATCGGGATTGAGATCAAATAAATGATCAAAGTACTCCATAACCCCAATGAAATGGATACAGGTAAACGATCGACTATGAGGTCGATAACGTTACCGCCTTTAAATAGACTTTCACCAAAGTTAAATGTCGCGTAATTTTTCAGCATGTCGAAATAACGCTCATGAATCGGCTTATCAAAACCAAATTGTTTGCGAATTTCTGCCACAACTTCTGGGTCAAGGCCACGAGACCCCTTATAACCTGAAGATGATGCTTGTTCAGAATCACCAAAATCGACTTCCTGACCACCACCAGAGAAACGCTCCATAATCCCCGAGTTATGACCTTCTAGTTGAGCAACAGCCTGCTCGACGGGGCCACCTGGAGCAATCTGAATGATAAAAAAGTTAATGGTGATGATCGCCCACAAAGTCGGAATGACTAATAGCAGGCGACGAAATATATAAG
>NZ_JAKJSW010000431.1:0-1406 GCF_050337375.1 Vibrio makurazakiensis
ATATAAGGGAATGTAGACTCATTAACTGCTTACAATTATCAACTACATCAAGGATTCATGGATGCATTACGACGTATTTAATGGCGATGCCGATGGCATTATCGCTTTACTACAACTTCGCTTTGCTTCGCCAAAGCAATCAACGTTAGTAACAGGCGTAAAGCGAGACATTAAATTACTAGAGCAAGTGGTAAAAGCCGGTGATGCCACGTCGGTGACTGTGCTTGATATTTCAATGGAAAAGAACAGCGATCCACTGACGGTGCTTCTGAATAATGATGTGCCAGTGTTCTATTGTGATCACCACCGAACGGGTGATAACCCAACTTCTGAGCATTTAACCGCTGTCACCAATCTCGATTCAGAGATATGCACAAGCTTACTCATTCATCAGCACTTAGAAGACAAATTAGGTGATAACCCTTACGTGGCATGGGCGATAGCGGGGGCATTTGGCGATAATTTACTATCGACGGCAACGGCCTTAGCTAACATGCATGCTTTTACTCCTGGGCAGATAAAATTCCTTAAAGAACTCGGCACGTTAGTCAATTATAACGGTTATGGAGCAACCCTGGCAGATCTGTATATTGAACCTGCAAAGCTTTATCAGGCGTTATTAGAATATCCAGCTCCGTTCCAATTGTTAGATGAGCCTACATCGCCTTACTTTGTATTGAAGCGTGGTTATGAGGCTGATTTTAAAAATCTTGCTGCACTCAATCCTATCCATGAGAGTGAAATCAGCTGCGTGTATGAACTGCCATGTGAAGCATGGGCAAGGCGTACTAGCGGTGTGTTTGGTAACGATTTAGCGAACCAATCACCGAACAAAGCACATGCAGTATTAACTTTAAACCCTTCGAAACAAGACTATACAGTGAGTGTTCGCGCACCGCTAACCAACCGAATTGGTGCAGATGAAGTCTGTACTCAGTTTACTACTGGTGGGGGGCGCAAAGCCGCTGCGGGTATTAATGCATTGCCATTGAATCAAAAAGAGCACTTTATTGAAAAGTTGAATGCTTTTTATGATTAAGCTGATTTTTAGCCTGGCGTTGCGCTAGCTAACACCAATTCAACACCAACCTAACACTAACCTAGCAACCATTACTTTCAAACTCACAATTAGATAGCGTGCAAATTATTTGTCCTATCTTTTGTGTGTTTTTATTTGCGTACACTGTACCCAAAGGTTACAATTCGCACCGAGTACGATTACTGCGGCACGAAGTACACGCCCGTAATCTAGAACCATCAATATATTCACGTCAAAGAGCTTAAATATGATCAAACATTGTTTGTTTCCTGCAGCGGGTTACGGTACTCGCTTTTTGCCTGCTACTAAGTCTATGCCAAAAGAAATGATGCCCATCGGCATCATTTCTTTTGGCATAGACTTAGTA
>NZ_JAKJSW010000432.1:0-1403 GCF_050337375.1 Vibrio makurazakiensis
CATCTTAAATGTCGAAATTCATCAACACTTCAAATTTTGGAGCGATACATCGGGTTCGAACCGATGACCTCAACCTTGGCAAGGTTGCGCTCTACCAACTGAGCTAGTATCGCATTTCATTATTCACCTCCCATAAATGGGAAAGATAATGGAGGCGCCTCCCGGAGTCGAACCGAGGTCCACGGATTTGCAATCCGCTGCATAGCCACTCTGCCAAGGCGCCTTTTCTTTCAACACGTTAGGTTGCCTCGTTGTGTTCGGGTGCCTACTTTACGGATTGAGCGAAGATAGTCAAACAAAATAACGCAAATATATTTCGTTTGCTGACATTTGAATCAAATCGATGTTTGTTCGATCTTTTTTGACAGTTTATGTACAACCAACTCAGCATTATCAATAGTTTTAATTATCTAAATTTATAGCTTCAGATATCAAATGCCCCTCTAAAAGAGGAGCATTCACATTCAATAACGATTACTCAATGATTAAATAAGGCTAAAACTGATAATGTTCTTGTGGACTGCTACCACTTCTTCATCAGCCGTCCGACTAAGCTAGGATGGTACGCCCAACAATGATCAAACATGCTCATAAGCTGCGGGTTCCCATATTTTGAGACACTAACGGCATGAAAACGGTTTTTGTTCTCTTTTAGTTTTTCTACTTGAGCGAGTAACTCATCCGATTGTTTAGGAGCAATAAAATCAGAAAGCACGACTAAGTCTGCATTCCTATATTTATCTCCCATCATCAAATCAATCGACTTAATCAGTACAGGTTCTAGATCTGTACCACCATGAAAGCTATAACTCAGAAAGTCGCTCACCTCGCGTAAACCATCTTGACGTGTTAGCTCATAGGTAATTTGCTCTGTAGAAAAGAGGATTACGTAGCACTCTCGCTGTTCTGCCAGCGCTATTTGCATTAGAGCATACGCCATAGCTTTCGCGCATTGCTCWGGAAAACCACTCATAGAGCCAGATGCATCAACGCAGACAATGAAAGGGCCTTTTTCGATCTCTGCCTTCTTGTGGTCAGGTTTATGCGCTCTTACTTTACGCAAAGTTCTCGCCTTACCCTTCGTTCTATAATTCATTAAGCGTTTGTCTGCTAAATGTTTATAAAAGATAACTTCAAGCTCTGGGTATGCCAAAAACATGGTTTCATTGGGGAGAAGCTTATTTAGGTCATCACTTTCATGAATTCCGACAATATCATCGGTCGCTTCATCACTTTCTTCTTCCACCATCTGTAGCTCTTCAGCTGGCGCTTTGTTTAATGAAGGGTCATCAACATTGCCAGCCATACGCCCCAGTTTTTCAGCAATTTCTTGCAGACCTTTATTCTTTAATAAAAACTCTGCGTGGTTCTTCATTACGGTGACATCTGTTTTACTGAGTTTG
>NZ_JAKJSW010000433.1:0-1402 GCF_050337375.1 Vibrio makurazakiensis
GTTGCTATGGGATTGGGCTACACTTTGTAGACACCTTAGTCGCGGAGGGGATGTGAACTTTCTTATTCGTATTGTTCTTTTATCGGTGACGTTCAGCTGTTTTCAGTCCAAAGCGCAAACGGTCACCGTTGTTCAAAGTGCATGGCCTCCCTTTATCTATGACACGACTCCACCAAGTGGCGTTATTGTCGATATTGTAAGGTCTGCATTTCGAAACCAAGGTTATGAAATGAAGCTGAACGTTAAACCTTGGTCTAGAGCGATGAAAGAAGTCATGACAAGCCGTACTGACCTACTACTAGCTGTGTGGTATACCGAGAAAAGGGCAGAAAGACTTCTCTTTAGCGATAGTTATCTAGACTCTAAACAAGTGATTATCAGTCTAAAAGGTCATGAATTTGAGTATTTGGGACTGAGTAGTTTAAAAGGCAAAACAATCGGAACGATAAGGGATTACGCTTACGATGAAGCGTTTTTAGCATCGAAAGACTTCGCAAGACTAGAAAGTGACAGTTTGACCCAGAGTATTCGGCGGATGGAGGCTCTAAGGGTTGATGCCATCATTTCTAATGAACGCTTTGCTAAGTATACGTTTTCTGGAATGGCGATCTTGCAAGATGAATATGTCATTCTTTCCCCCAGCGTTTCTATCAGCCCTTTGTATATCGCTGCGGGATTATCTAACCCAAGAGCTCAAGAAATGATCCAAGCGTTTAACTTAGGGTTAGTTGCGATAAAAGATAACGGGGAATACGAGGCGATTATTAGGCGATACAGCGAGTAAGCTGTATTTGGAAACGGAAGAAAAGCTACACCAATGGACGGATATCTCCAATAAAAAGGTCAGCTGATATCGCTGACCTTTTTTATTGTATCTGTCTTGTTCTGAGATAGGTTTAACTATTTCAGCACGATGAGCTTATTCACAAGGTGGAGACATATGAATAACTGCAAGGCCACCAAGTGATGTTTCACGGTATTTTCTGTTCATGTCTTTACCTGTTTGGTACATGGTCGCAATAACCTTATCCAAAGAGATCAAACATTTACTGGTTCGCTTCAAAGCCATACGAGAAGCGTTAATTGCTTTCATGGCACCCATAGCATTACGTTCAATACACGGTACTTGTACTAACCCACCAATTGGGTCACAAGTCATTCCTAACGAGTGCTCCATAGCGATTTCAGCAGCGATACATATTTGTTCGTTACTACCACCACGCAGAGCGGTTAAGCCTGCTGCTGCCATAGAAGATGAAACACCCACCTCTCCCTGACAACCTACTTCAGCTCCAGAAATTGACGCGTTCGTTTTGTACAAAATACCAATCGCACCAGAAACGGCTAAGAAGTCTTTGATTTGTTTCACATCGAGCTCTTTAATAAAGCGATGGTAATACAT
>NZ_JAKJSW010000434.1:0-1383 GCF_050337375.1 Vibrio makurazakiensis
AGGCTGGACTGGGTTGGACTGGTAAACATTCCTTAATTTTGGATAAAGACGCTGGCTCTTGGTTTTTCTTAGGGGAGTTACTAGTAAACATACCGCTTCCTGTAGATACACCAAGCGTGGATGAGTGTGGAAAGTGCACAGCATGTATAACTTCTTGCCCTACGGGAGCCATTGTTGAAGAAGGCATAGTAGATGCGCGTAAATGCATTTCTTACCTGACTATCGAATTTGACGGTGTTATCCCTGAAGAATATAGAGCCGCTATAGGTAACCGTATATATGGTTGTGATGATTGTCAGTTAGTTTGCCCATGGAATCGACATGCAGATATAAGCTCACAGCAAGACTTCCATCGACGTGAAGCTTTTGAACAATCACACCTAGTGACATTGGCAAGTTGGGATGAAGCGACATTCTTAAGAAAGATGGAAGGGTCTGCTATTCGACGTATCGGCCATCACCAGTGGTTACGCAATATCTTTGTCGCAATGGGTAACGCACCTTACCACTCAGAGATAGTCGATTCTCTTGAATCTCATACAGGTAAAAGTAATGTTCTTGATATCCACATTGAGTGGGCTTTACGACAACAAAATAATCAGCTTCCCGAGCCTGTGAATAAGATTACAAATAAAAAGAAGCGACTTATTCGAATCGTTGAGAAAGGCTTACCTAGAGATGCTTAGCTGAAACAGCGTGGTATATAGCTAGCGGTTTCAATGACAAACGTTTCTACACAAAATCAACAAACAATGTTTGATATTGTTCTCAATTTTTGAAATGTGGAAAAAAACAAAACATTCGACTAATTCTAATCATTAGAAATAAGTTAAACACACTCCCAATAAATGACTAGGATCAAAAAACAGTAAGTTAACGATCCTCACAATCTTATCAATCACACAAATAAAATATAAATACCACTTAAAAAACAACAAGTTAAATAGAAATCAGCTTTGTGGTATGGATAAGATAAGTAAAAAGATCTTTTACAATAAGGGATTGATTTTCCGCTGAAACATGTTTATCAACCAAGTTATCCACATAAACAATAATGTGGATAAGTCTGTTAATAGGCGTAGCAAAACGTCAGGTATTAACGATAAATATCTGATGATAGCGAGCATTCCATTTGCTATAGCGAATTTGAGACAAAAAAATATCCACCGAATAGGAGGATTGTTTGCTTATTTTGGGGGCTTATGCTTCTCAGCATTAAAAGAGCAGTGGCTTTTGAGGCCGTATCAAGCGTGAGAGCTTGAAAGAAATTGGAGCGATACATCGGGTTCGAACCGATGACCTCAACCTTGGCAAGGTTGCGCTCTACCAACTGAGCTAGTATCGCATTAGTTAACCGTTAAYTCTTACTAYAAGGCAGTATTC
>NZ_JAKJSW010000435.1:0-1383 GCF_050337375.1 Vibrio makurazakiensis
CGCTTAGATAATATAAAGGAAATGCTTTGATTAATATTAACAAATCATATTTATGTGGCTTAATTATCTTGACCTTATTTGGCTGTAAATCTGAAAGTGATTCAAGCCAAGAACCCGTATCAGTTATGATTCCTTATAATAAATTAGAACTACCGAAGCCTAATGACGGTTATGGGTASGATAATGATTTTACGATTACAGGGATTGGAGAGGATGAAGCATTATCGTTAGGGGATTATAATTCTTATTATCAAGATTATAATAATTCGTATGCGGCGTTAGATGGTTGGGGACTATGTGCAGAACCTATTTTAATTCCGTTGCAAAGTATCGATTCTAATAAGCGATACCCGTTAGATGGGAATACACTTTCTGGCAATGTTGCTTTATTAGATAGTGATGGGAATGAAGTTCCTACACAACTTAGTTCAGATGGTTCTAATCTAATTATTCAATGTGAAGAAGGGTTGAAAGCTGGCGAAGAATATTTTGTTGTCGTGACTGATGGGGTTAAAACCGAATTTGGAGAATCACTCAGAGCGGATCAAACTTTTATCGCTCTTTTAGAACCCTCTGTTGTACAGGGTAACGCTGAATCTGACTTGTCCACGCAGATACTTCGCGCTATTTCTTTATATGAAGGCGACGGCAACCCTGTTTATGCCGCACAATTTAAAACTCAAAGTGCGTATTCTTCACTTGAGGCAATGAAAGGTAATCATAAGTCAGAAAATACTAAGTTTATTGGATCTATTGTTCCCTTTGAAGATAACGAAAGAAAATATGATTTATACACTCAACAGCTGAAAATTCCGTTCTATTTACCTTTCACAAAACGTGCTGAAATAAATTGTGTGATTGATGAATTCGATCCAAAAGAACGATGTAAGCCACTATATCAATGGATGATAACGGATGCTGGCGGTTTTCCTACAGCTGAAGACCCGTTACCTAGAGTTGTTGAATCTCAGTTACTGACCACAGACATTTATACACCTGCAAAATGGAAAGAAGATGGATACTACCCGTTGCCAACGGTGGTATTTATTCATGGTGTGACTGCAGATAGAAGCGCTGCTGCTTTAATGGCGAAAGACTATACCGAAAAGGGTTTTGCCGTTGTAGCTATTGATATGCCGTATCACGGGGAGCGTATTCGACAAGATCAGAATGGTGTAGAAATCAGCGCCAAGAAGAACAAGTCGTTTTTTATTAATATCGATTCGCCTTTGGCGTTACGCTCAAACTTACAACAATCAGTATCAGATTTTCTTGGTTTACGCTATGCGCTTAACGGTCAACCGTGGGTTGATTCGAACAATGTTCACTTAGTCGGCCATTCGTTAGGTGGAATAATGTCGGTAATGGTGAGCGAGTTTAGTC
>NZ_JAKJSW010000436.1:0-1374 GCF_050337375.1 Vibrio makurazakiensis
ATGAAATTTCCCTATAGTTCTGACAAGCTCACCTTAAGTAGTGAGGCTGAATAAATTGACCGATAAGCTCTAAAATCCAGATTTAGGCTCAGCCGATTATCGTACTCTATCTTATTTTTCATGGTATCAATGACAATCCATGAACGAAATCCGTGAGTGCGCTGTTATAATAAAACACGTTATAATTAAACAAATTCGCAGTGTGAGTCTACATTCTTGTTTTGTTTTGTGTCTTTTAGGCGCGCAAATGATAGCTCAATTCCACTGTTGATAAAACTTTTAGGCACAGTTCGTTTACATTTTTGCAAGGTAGTTAACATGTCCACTCGCTCACGCAGCGCAAATCAATCAGATTCAAAACCTCGCTCTAGAAGCACTTTAAAACAAGGTGCAGCGAAAAAAGGTGCAAACTTCTCTACCCGAAAAAAATCGTCCAGTAGTAATTACTCGAGCCAAAAATCAAAATCGACTAAACCTCGTATAGCACCTGAAGACCGAAAGGTCATTTTGTTTAACAAGCCTTTTGACACACTCAGCCAATTTACCGATGGCGACGGTCGAAAGACACTCGCTGACTACATCCCAGTTAAAGAAGTTTATGCGGCAGGCCGTTTAGACAGGGATAGTGAAGGTTTAATGGTGTTAACAAACGATGGCATCTTTCAAGCCAAATTAACTCAACCTACCTCTAAATCACCAAAAACCTACTGGGTACAAGTAGAAGGTGCGCCTTCTGAGAACGATTTAGATAAATTGAGAAAAGGCGTGGAGTTAAAAGATGGCATGACGCTCCCAGCCAAAATCGAGGTTATGCAAGAACCAAAGGTATGGGATAGAAACCCACCTGTAAGGTTTAGAGCTGCTATACCAACTACTTGGCTAGCTATTACAATTATCGAAGGGAGAAACCGCCAAGTGCGTCGTATGACTGCAAACATCGGGTTCCCTACTCTGCGTTTGATTCGCTACTCGATGGGCAATATGAATATTGGCCAACTACAGCCTGGTGAATGGAAAGAAATATAATTCACTTTGAATTTAAACTAAAAAAGCGAAGCTAAAGCTTCGCTTTTTTGATCGAGATTTAGATATTACTCTTGATCGATCATCCACTTACGGAATTCTTTACGCTCTTGCTTAGATGCTTTGAAATACCACGCTTTTAATTGTTCAACCGTTTGCGATTGATTACCTTCTGTTTTATTAGAAGATAATGCAGAAGCTACTTTTGTAGGTGCAATTATAATAGTGTCAGCGGGTTTAGCAATGAGTGCTCCGTCTTTAAAATAGATAGCATTACTTTCATTATACTTAGCTAGTTGCTTATCTAAACCACCAAACGGAAGGAACCCATCTTTTCCTTCAATAATACCC
>NZ_JAKJSW010000437.1:0-1349 GCF_050337375.1 Vibrio makurazakiensis
GTATATACACTGTTAATAAGGATATAACTATTAGTGATGTTCTTTCAGAGGCTTATTTAGATAGAATTAATAATAATTGTGCTAAACTGCACGCTTTTCGATAAGCACTAAGTTTTATCAAACAAGGTTAACTTTCACAGGATTATTTAAATGGATTTGAATTCATTCTTAACAGCTTTAAAAACCACGCCACAAAACGTTGAATTTTCAGAGACTATTGCAGTTATTGATTCGATCTATAACTTTCACGAGTCAGCATTTACTAACGGCGATACTCAAAATGAAGCGGGTCAAAATAATGGGTCTTGTAAGATTTTTGCATTTGGTCAATTAAATAATCTAACACCTCAACAAACCTTGTCTTGTTTCGGCGATTTCTATCGTGTTGATGTTTTACAAAACCCAGATAACACAGATCACCAAAACATTCGTAACTTTATGGTTACAGGTTGGCAAGGTGTGCAATTTTCTCAGCAAGCTTTAACTCCTAAGGGTTAAAAGAGCTGTGTCGATATAGGTCTTGTTAGGCCTATATCGTTATTATATGTACGTTGCAGGCTTTCTTATCCTCATTTCCCTTTATTAACCCTCGCTGTTTTCCCTTTATATTGATTTCATTTTTTAAACTGTGATGCATTAACGCAGAATCGAACATCTATATTTGCACCTTTAAGTTATTCAACTAATTTTATATTAAATTGGTTGGCTGATCGGTGGTTCCATGGAAAGGGTTATATTATTTTTCGCACTATTTATTTTTTCGTTTAGTACTTCAACCTACGCGCAAGAAGCGTATTCAGGAGAAGAGGCTTATACAAAAGAGATCAAATCGTTCTATTTAGGCGCGGGGCTAAGTATGGCGAACTTTAGTGATTCTACGTATCAAGATGACAATAAACCTGATAGCACTTTGTTAGGCGTTATTTTTGGTTATCAGCCATTCAGCTTTTTAGCAATAGAAGGGCGCGAATTCGTACGAGTATCTAGTAAAGATGAACGTATTAAATGGTATGGTTCAGTTGTTTCGAAGTGGCTAATTCCGATTGACTACCACTTTAATATTTTTGGCACGTTGGGTTATGCCGGAGTGAAGCATGAGTCAGTTAATGATGATGATTTAAAATGGGCACCGACAGTTGGGGCGGGTTTAAGGTTTCGAAATAAATCGCCTCTAATGCTAGATCTTGAGGTGGAATACCTTGATGAAAGTGCAGTTGCCCCAGCAGGGGATGACGGGGTAGTTTCGTTTAATCTAAATGTTTATTACGCATTTTAAGGCAATAAGGTTATTGCCGTTTACTCGTTTATTACTTTAACTTGCTTAGCACTTAACTAACCAATTATAAGAT
>NZ_JAKJSW010000060.1:0-21913 GCF_050337375.1 Vibrio makurazakiensis
CACCATGACCGATGGGCATTTCCAATGCTTGGTTTACTTCAGGCATTCTTTCTAAAATCGGCTTGCACCACGCAGGAGCAAGGACATCGATCTCGGCTGATGGGTGTTGGTTCTTGAGTGTTGTATACAGGCTTTGGGACATTACCATGTCACCAACCCAAGATGGACCAATTATTAGAATTTTCATGAAATAAAACTACCTGCCTACGCTAACTTAGCTCAATGGTAACACAACATGGAAGTATCTATCATTGAGCTATTTTCCCAAGGTGAAATAACTCAATTATTGGTCAATTTGTGTATCTTTCAGCTCTGCTTTTGTGAGTGCAAATAAAAGTGCAATCATAAAACCATAAAAAGTACTGATTAGATTTTGTTGTAGTGCTACTTCAGTAAGGCAGATTAGGATGTAGCTAGCAACAAAAAGAGTACCTATATAAGCAGCTTTAGACGTTTTTTGATGGCGAATAAAGTAAATGAAAGGAACAAAAAGCATAAATATTATAGCGATAATACCAAATGTGCCCCCACTTGCTAGCATATCAAAATATTGGCTATGAGCATGCCCTCTTGAAACTGTTGCCACCCAATCATAGTTAGAGTCCTTTAGTGCTAACTCTTTGTTTAGCTTTTCTCTTTGTGGGTGGGTTAAACCAAATAGGGGGGTGCTTTTAAAGGCCTCTATTGATGCTTCCCATAGAAGAACTCGGGAACCTGAAGATACTGCTTTTTCAGTATCTCCTGCCATGATGTATGAAACTTCTTGGAGTGTATAATTTATTCGACTTTGAAAGTGGGTTGAAAAATTGTAAAAGCTAGTAATAGATAAAACAACAATGATTGTCACGACAAAAGATGTTTTAATTGTTAGGTATTGTCGAGTAAGAAATACTCCCAAAAGTGATACTAAAGGTAGTGTAAATATTGCCCCTCGAGTCAATGTCATTAGCGTGGCTGCCGTAGCACAAATAAAGCTCATTATAAGTAATTTTTTGTATTTTGAGTCTCTAAAAAGGGCGATAGATAGTACTGCGAGTACGCAGGCTAAATAACCAAAATTAATGCTGTATAAAAATCCATCAACCCTTGTGCGACCTTCAACAATCGACTGGAATAATGCAATACCCAATGCTCCTATTGAGCCACCTATTACTCCCCAAGTTATAGGCGCGTAGTATTCTTTAGCATTAGTACTAGTAATAGTAGATTTCAACATAAAGTACAGAGGCAGGCAAAGGAGGAGTCTTGAGGCTCCTCTAAAATATCGGAAATTACCCCAATCAATAACTGCTAATGGAATGCTAGATATAAAGTAAGCACTTAAAGATCCAATAACAACCCAATCTACTTTATTTATTGATATATTATCTTTATTTATAAAAAGATAATATATAGAGTAAAGTACAGTGATCCCAGTAATTACTACGCTATAATTTTTCGTCCACAATAAAAGGAAGATAGTGAAGAATATGGAGAGTTTTGCGACACTTACATTTGTACATTTGAGCATTTAATTTACTTCTATTGAGGTTTAAAAGTCAGTTCATGTTGCCAAGAAGTCTCGCTGATAACTACTTTAGCTGGGTTTCCAACTGCTACTTGGTTATGCCCTATAGATTTGGTCAATGTTGAATTAATCCCTACAATAGAACCTTCTCCAACAGTTACCCCTTTTAATATCGTAACACTATCGGCTAACCACACTTGGTTACTTATTGTGATTGATTTCGCAGGGTTGATACGCTGGTTTTTTCTTGAAATATTATGCCCATCACTTGTCATTAGTTTTATATTTCGCGAAAGCATACAGCCTTCTCCAAGCACCAAAGATATCCCTCTTTCTCTTGCTGAAAGGTAGCAATTATCACCAATGATACAGTCTTTTGATATGTGAATAGTACAACCAATACCATCTATTTCAATAAAAGATCCTCTTAAATTAACCCCACCTTCGATGATTAATCGATTGTTTGAGCCCTTGATTGAGATCTTACAGTCACGAACTTTTGCTTTATCGCTTATATTTACTTGGTTGTACTTTTCAACGCGAAACTTATTTCTAAGGTGGTGCTTTAACGATGAATTGTTTTTCACGGTATCTTTAGGCTTCATGTAGTGCTGTGCAAGCTTACGGATATGAGTTGACATCGAAAACTCATTAAGTGCTCTTTGGTAGGCTCTGCTTGAATTATCCTCGAGAAGTTGGGGGGTATCAAGATACCGTTTTATTGAATCAGCAATTTTTGTTGGCGATTGAGGGTCGCACAGTAGAGCGACACCTTCAAGAATCTCTGGAAGAGAACCCGTGTTAGCTCCAATAATTGCTTTTTGAGCAGACATTGCTTCAATTGCTGTTAAACCAAATGCCTCATTGTAATAAGGTAAACAAACTACGTTCATCGCAGCAAACATTCGTTCTGTGTCTTTTCTAAAGCCAGTTAAGTGCACTCGTTTTGACAGTTGTAATTCAACGATTCTACTTTTTAGAGTTTCAACAAATGAGTTATCCGAACCCTCTGATACATCAAGGCCGCCAACTATTAGTAATTGCGCTGAAGGGTAGTCATTTTTGATCTGATTAAAGGCCTCGAGTAACTCCATCTGACCTTTGCCTAAACAAACCCTACCGACACTACCAATAACAGGTGCGTCTATAGGGATATTCAACTCAGTTTTGATATTGTGGATAGTCTTTTGATCGACGATTGGATTTTCTGAAATTGGCGTACCTAGCCATAACCGCTCAATTTTAGTCGTTGGAACTGGTAGAGCTTTAATATTACGTTGATAAGTCTCATCACTAATCGACAGTATCTGGTCGATATGGGAATAAACCCATTGGTGATAAAGATCTTTTTTAGGGCGAGTGACGCCCATATGTTCAGTAAACAGTGAGCGTCTAGGCTGAAATTTATTTAGCAGAGCTGAAATTAAGGTGTCTCCAGACTTATGGCAGTGAACTACTCTGATATCACGTTGATCAAGCCATTTATTAAGCTGAAAAAGTTGTGACGTAATAAGGCTAACCTTACTTTTTACTTCGAATGTTTCTAAACCTGATTCTCGCATCCCCTTTGCAACTTGAGAGTCTGCCACACAAAGTCCATAAACTTTATAGCCATGGTTGATAAACTCTTTGCCAATACGAATTGGGTACATTTCAAGTCCCCCCCAACCTTGGGAGAGACAAATATGCAGAATAGCAGGTTTAGTCACAGTTAGCCTTTATGTTTATGATTAGCCCAACGGTTAATGTTACTAGTTAGGCAAAGTTTGTTATTTATTTTGAATTGCCATATATTCAGCAACGCCTTCAGCAACGCTTTTGAACTTATGGTTACAACCAGTCGCACGTAGTTTTGTTAAGTTAGCCTGAGTAAATTCTTGGTAGGCGCCCTTTAAATGTTCTGGGAATGGGATGGTTTCTATTTTACCGTTGCCGTGATATTTGATAACGGCTTTAGCAACCTCTTGGAAAGATTCAGCATTGCCAGTACCAAGGTTGAAAATACCAGAAACACCACTTTGCATAAACCAAAGGTTAACCGCTGCTACGTCGCCTACATATACAAAGTCACGCTGAAAAGTTTCGCTACCAGCAAATAATTTTGGATTTTCACCAGCATTCATTTGGTTATTTAAATGAAAAGCGACGGAAGCCATACCACCTTTATGTTGCTCCCGTGGACCATATACATTGAAGTAGCGGAACCCCGTAATTTGAGACAGGGATTCGCCATGAGCTTCGGCATCGGTTTGTAAGCGGCGTACGTAGTTATCAAATTGCTGTTTTGAGTAACCGTAAACATTAAGCGCACCTTCATATTGTTGTTCTTCAATGAACGTATCAGTTTCCCCGTACGTAGCTGCGGAAGATGCGTACAAAAATGGAATTTCACGCTCTAAACAGTAATGAAGTAATTCCTTAGAATACTCATAGTTATTGAGCATTACATATTTACCATCCCACTCAGTAGTGGCTGAGCAGGCACCTTCATGGAAAATAGCTTCAATCGGCCCAAAGTCATCTCCAGCCATAACTTGAGTTAGAAAGTCATCACGATCCATGTAATCGGTAATATCTAAGTCGACTAGATTAGCAAATTTTCTACCATTCTTAAGGTTATCGACCACAAGAATATCGTTGATGCCTGATTCATTTAGTGCTTTTACTATGTTGCTGCCAATCATACCAGCGCCACCAGTTACGATGATCATAATGTTTCACCCTCTCGATTTAAATTGACTTGAGTATAACAAGTAAAGCCGATATAGAGCCAGTGGAATCAAGAATTGCAGGCGGTTACGCTTTAACTAGAGTTATAGTAAGTCATCTCGCTTCTGTTAGTTAATCTCGATATACTGTTTATTAACATTAGTAGAGGGTGAAGAATGAAAACACGTGACAAGATAGTCTACGCATCGCTTGAACTATTCAATGAGTATGGTGAGCGTGCGATTACCACCAATCATATTGCTGAGCATATCGAGATTAGCCCTGGGAATTTGTATTATCACTTCCGCAATAAACAAGAAATTGTCCGAGAAATATTTGCTCTATACTCTGAAGAGCTTATTGAGCGCTTCACGCCCGTACAAGGGCAGCAAGAAAGCTTAACTCTTCTTAAGCACTACCTTGATTCCATATTTACCTTAATGTGGAAATATCGGTTCTTCTATGCAAACCTTCCAGAGATCCTTTCTCGAGATGAAAAGCTTCATGAGGACTACATAGCCGTTCAAGAAAAACTCCAAGCTAACTTAGTCAGCATCATGAGATCATTTGTCGAAATGCAACTGTTGAAAGTTAATGAAAGTGATATGAAGTCATTGGTGGTTAGTTTGCACTTAATTGCTTCTAGTTGGTTAGCTTATCAGTCAGCGATGTCGCCGAAAGTTAAAATTAATGAGTTGGTTGTTCAAAAGGGGATGCTACAAATGATTGCTGTAGTTAAACCTGTCGCGACTGAGATTGGCTTAGATCAGTTGCACTTGCTTGAAGAAGGTGTAAAAACGTTAAGCGGGGCAGCAGCTTAGTTATAGTTTTTGGTAAGCTATTTAATTAACTAACCACCTTTTGGGGTTTTGTGCTTGGCTATTTCTACGGATCTCAAAGTAAAGTGATGGTCTTGTTTGGCCTCCAGTATCGCCTGCTAGTGCTATCGTTTCTCCGGCAGAGACCTTATCGCCTTCTTTTTTTGCTAATGCTTGGTTGAAGCCATATAGAGTCATATCACCTTTGCCATGGTCAAGTAGGACTACTAACCCATAGCCACGTAAGTATTCAGCGAAAACAACGGTCCCTGAATAAACAGCTTTAACCGCTTGCCCGTAATTGGCGTTAATGACCATCCCCTTCCAATCTACCTGACCCGTTTGGCGAGTACCGTAGTTATGCAGCACTTCTCCTTTAATTGGCCAAGGTAGGCGGCCTTTACGCTTAGCTAAGCCATCCATTGGGATAGAATTTCGTTTTGCTGCTTTGGCTATTTCAGATTTTAGGCGTGTTTCGTTGCGTTGTAGCTCTGCAAGATAGCTCTTATCCCCAGTTATATTCTTTTTAATACTGCCGACGGTCTTCTTACGTTTCGATTGAGTATTCGCTAATTGATTACGTTTAGTTGTTTGTTGTTTTAATAAGCTAGCGATTTTTTCCTGCTCAAGCTCAAGCTGCTTGTGACTAGTTGCTAAACTTTGCTGTGTATGCACTAGCTGCGTAATTTTTTCTGAACGGGCTTTTGCTAAATGTTGGTAATACTGGCTAATACGATCTTCTTCAATCCCACTATTTAAAATATGAGAAGGGGCTTTAGCACGTTGAGTCACGTAATATGTTTGTAATAGTTGTTCTAAACTCTCAGTTTGAAGCTTCTTTTGTGTCGTTAGGGTTTTGATTTGGTGTTCAATGTTAGTGGTGTTTGTTTTTGATGCAGAAAGCTGTGCTTTTGTTTCAGCAATGCCCTTATTGAGGCCGACAATACTAAGCTCTTGCTTTTTTAAAGAAGATTGCAGTTGTTCTAGTTTTTTTTGTTGAGCTGTTAAATCTTGCTTTTGTCGAGAAATCTCTGACTTTACGCCTTTAAGTTCATTTTGAGAGGCCGCTATTGCTGGGAGTGTTCCAATTAATAGGAAAATAGACGTTAGTGCAGAGAGGATATGCTTACGTTGTTGTTCTCTATAAGACACGAATCAATTTTCCTATATTAAGCAGTAAGGGTGGACGCTAAATGCCATCACCATGGATGAAGTTTTGTGATTTCCCGTTGAACCCCTGATCCATATCGAGAGACGGTTTGTCAGTCTTTGGTTTTCCAACAATTTTGGCTGGAACACCAGCAACGGTAGTATGCGGAGGGACGGGTTGCAGAACGACTGAGCATGAACCAATTTTAGCGCCTTCACCAACTTCTATATTACCTAGGATCTTAGCTCCGGCTCCGATCATTACACCTTCACGGATTTTAGGATGACGATCTCCTCCTTCTTTTCCGGTACCACCTAGCGTTACATCTTGTAGAATTGAGACGTCATTTTCTACAACAGCAGTTTCACCAATCACTATTCCTGTTGCGTGATCAAGCATGATGGCCCGACCTATCTTGGCTGCAGGATGAATGTCGACTTGGCAAGCTACGGATATTTGATTTTGAAGGTAAGTTGCAAGAGCTATACGACCTTGGTTCCAAAGCCAGTTTGCGACTCGGTATCCTTGCAGTGCGTGGTAGCCTTTTAAATATAATAAAGGCATTGAATACATCTCAACTGCCGGATCTCGGGTAACTGTCGCACAAATATCACAAGCTGCCGCTTCTATAATATTTGGGTCTTGGACAAATGCTTGTTCTACGACCTCTCGTACAGCCATGGCGGGCATAGACGCTGTCTTTAGCTTATTAGCCAAAATATAACTTAATGCAGCCCCAAGACTGTCATGATTAATGATCGTGGCATGATAAAAACTAGCGAGCATAGGCTCTTGTTCGGACTGCTCTCGAGCTTCACGTACAATGGCTTGCCATACCTTTAGCTTTTCACAATGTTTCATTTATCTTGTCCTTGGAGTCGTTCTTTATTTATTGCATGAGTCATATTCCATTACAGCTCAACAGTTACTTACATTAAGCTGTGGACTATCTTTCCGATTTTTTGTCACGGGCCAATAAATCTTGTGCTGCTAGGTTGGCATCTTTACCTTGATACAACACTTGATAAATTTGGTCAACGATTGGCATCTCAACGCCGATACGATTCGCTAATAACCAGACCTCTTTCGTGTTGCGATAGCCTTCTACTACTTGGCCAATTTCTTCCTGCGCAGTGTCGACATCTTTGCCTGAGCCTAGTGCTAGTCCAAAGCGACGGTTGCGGGATTGATTATCGGTACAGGTTAAGACTAAGTCTCCTAAACCAGCCATACCCATGAAGGTTTCAGGTTGCGCTCCTAGAGCACTGCCTAACCGAGTCATTTCTGCTAAGCCTCGCGTTATTAACGCAGTTCGAGCGTTCGCACCAAAACCAATACCATCAGACATACCAGCACCAATCGCGATGACGTTCTTCACTGCGCCGCCAAGTTGCATTCCAATGAAGTCGGAATTGGCGTAAACACGAAATGTCTTGCTACAGTGGATTTTCTCTTGAAGGTCGTTAACAAATTGGTCATCAGGTGAAGCAACTGAAATCGCGGTGGGCATCCCCATTGCTAGCTCTTTAGCAAATGTAGGGCCTGATAGCACGGCTAATGAATATTGGTCGCCAATAACGTCATGCGCTACATCTTTGAGCATTCGACCCGTTTCGGGTTCTAAGCCTTTAGTCGCCCAGCAGATACGAGAGTTTGCGTTAAGGTGTGGCTCTAAACTCGTTAGCACGGTTCCAAAAACGTGGCTTGGGACAACGACAAGTATGTCACGGGTAGATTGTACCGCTTTCTCTAAATCAGACTCGATGATTAAGCTTTCAGGGAAATCGATATCAGGTAAAAACGCATGATTAGCGCGGTCTGCTTGCAAACGATCCATATGTTTAGGGTCGTGTCCCCAAAGGACGATGTTAGCACCATTACGAGCCAGAGATATCGCCAATGAAGTGCCGTATGAGCCAGCACCAATTACGGTCATTGTGATCTCTTTACCGTAGACATTGTTCGTTGTAGTCATGCTTCCGCCTGATATCTTATTTAGTTGATTCGTACAATGGTCGAGTATAAATAAAAAATGCACATCGCATCTATAGGTAAAGACGCTTTGTGCATTTTAAAGTTAGATATGTGAGTATCTAGTTTTTACGCTTGCTCGCCTTCAGCTTCTTGAGCTTGGCTTTGTAGGTAGTTCATGAACAGTGCATCAAAGTTAACTGGAGCAAGGTTCAGTTGTGGGAACGTACCTTTAACAACTAGGCTAGAAATAGTTTCACGAGCGTATGGGAATAGGATGTTCGGGCAGAATGCACCTAGGCAGTGTGCTAGTTGACCCGCTTCCATTTCAGCAGCAGAGAAAATACCACCTTGTTGCACTTCGCAAAGGAAAGCTGTGTCTTCTGCATTCTTAACTGTAACGGTCAAACGCAGAATAACTTCGTAAACACCTTCACCTAGTTCACGACTTTGAGTGTCAAGATCAAGCTTAACATCTGGGTTCCACTCTTTTTGAAACATGTCTGGAGAATTAGGCGCTTCGAAAGAAACGTCTTTTAGGAAAATACGTTGAATTGCGAAGTTTTGTTGTGCGTCTTGTTGTGCTGCTTCAGCCATTTTTTAATCCTTAAAAATATTACATAAGTACTATTTAAACAGTACTGTTTTAATTCAGCTAGATAACAGGCTCATCTGCGATGAGTTACTTTTTACCTTTCACTAGTGGCATGTTTGCTTCACTCCAAGCGACAAGGCCGCTTTTCATTAGGCTAACATTTTCAAAGCCAGCTTTTGCTAATAGGTTTGCACTTGCTTGCGCAGTTTGACCTGTCTTGCATACCACAATGATTGGGTCTGCTTTATGGTTTTCAAGGCTACCAAAGTTACCTGCTTTGATATCTGACGGCAAAATGTGAACTGCGTCAGTAATATGGCCCTTTTTGAACTCATCTTTAGTTCGGATATCAACCACAATGCCGTTCTCACGGTTAAGCAGCTGAGTCGTTTGAGCTGCCGTGATTTCTTTATAAGCGGCTGTTGAAGTCTTTACTATGTTCATCACGATAGCGACAACTAGACCAATCCAAACAACTGCGAGAATCATGTTCTCTTGAAAAAATGCTACGTATTCTTGCATGTTCTGCACTCTATTATATATGGGGCCAAAAATGATCAAACTGAAGTATAGCTAGAACGGTAAGACGATGTATATAGTACGCGGATTTATGTTCAAAATTTATAAGGCCTATAGGAACTTTATGTGCTCTATGAGCACCTAAAATTGACAAAAACTTTGCTTCCCTACACACATTATGGATAATACGTCGGTTAAAGTGATGTGAATACAAAAGAATAATGGCATGGCTAGTGTGATTCGCCTTAATATCAAAGGGCGGTAGCGTGGAAGTAAGCTTGTGTTTTATCGAAATACTAATCGTAACTTTATATAAATATAAAACTCATTTCTATTAGCTCATTTCAAATCATTAACGAATTGGCGATGGTGTTTACACGTTTGTATGTGGTTTGGGAGCTATGCCCGACATTTCCATAAGTTCAGTGTAGCAAAGCTATCTTGAAATTCTTTGTCACTTAATTGTGGTTAGCATCGGGTATGCTGTGTTTAGTCCACGGTTCTAATTTACCGATTATGCTAAAGTGTGAGCTGAAAATTATTAATGGCCTTGTTTGTTAATAGCCGTCTTAACAAGTAGAAGGGGGGGGATTCCCCTCTTCTAATACTTGCATGTTTAATATGTAGTTTTATTTAAAGGGAATAATGTGGCAATAAAAGTAACACATGTTAACTCTGGAGATCTCATCGGTAGGCGTTTTAATGGGTATGATTTAAAGCCCCATTTAAGTAAGCTCGGAGTTGAAACTAGTCAGTTAGTGTATTGGAACAAGCAATCTAACGCTGATTTTGTGCATCAAGCTTTCTCATATCCAGGCAGTAGACAGATTACACGAGGTATTAACCTTTTAGAGCAACGTTTTTCTCTACACGCAAAACTTCATCCGCATTCGTGGGCTCTTCCTTATCATGACGAAATAAAAAGTGCAGATCTTGTGCATTTGCATATTATCCATGATGGTTTTTTTAGTATGGATGCAATACCATTTTTATCTCGAAAGAAGCCAACGGTGTGGACATGGCATGACCCTTGGCCCATGACAGGTCATTGTATATATCCTATGGAGTGCGACAAGTGGAAAAGTGGCTGTGGTAACTGCCCTAATCTAGCTACCCCATTTTCAATGAGAAAAGATCGTACGAAAGAACAGTTTAAGTGGAAAAGGGATATATACAAGAAAACTAAGGCTGAAGTAGTCTTAGCTTCAAAGTGGATGCTTGATATGGCCCAGAACTCTCCATTTTCAGAATATTTTAATTTCACTCAAATCCCTTTCGGATTAGATCTTGACAAGTATAAGCCTAGAGACAAAAAATCCGCCCGAGAAAAACTAGGGGTTTTTCCTGATCGTACTGTGATTTTTATTAGAGCATCTTCAACTCCTTTCAAAGGCGTCAATGAGTTTATAAAAGCTGTTGAATTGCTTAATCCAAAAATCAACTTATGCATTATAGCATTACAAGAAGTTGGACTCTTCAACAGGTTTATCGGAAAGCATCAAATTATAGAATTTGGTTGGTCCAATGATGAAGAATTACTGTTGGACGCATATGCCGCTTGTGATTTTTTTGCAATGCCTTCTATGGCAGAAGCGTTTGGCCTCATGGCCATTGAAGCTATGGCATGTGGTCGCCCAGTATTATCGTTTGATTCAACTTCTTTAGAAAATGTATCTTTTTCACCAGAGGCTGGTATATCTGTACCTATAGGTGATAGTGAGTTATTGGCAAAAGCTATAGAAAGGCTTTCTTTGAATCCACATGAGTGTGATGCTAGAGGTAAATTATCTCGTGATTTAGCTGAAAAACATTACGATATTAAAATGCAAGCCCAGCTTAGTTTCGAGCTGTATGAGCGCGTGTACAGTAACTCTTAACCTAAATGTAATATGATGAAAATACTACTTATTTCTGATATACCTCCGTGTGAAAACCTTACTGCTGGGTTAGTTTTATCTGCATTAGTCCGGTTTCTACCTAAGGACTCTATTTGCTTCTATATAGTATCAAACCCTTCTGTTGAGATTGAACTCAATCCGGAGTTTGCAAACATTCCAATGAGAATAGAAACAAAACCTAATGAAAATTGGAGTTTTTTACCTCAAAGGAGAAGTCTTAAGAAGTTATCTAATCTAGTGACTCTGACGACTGAGCGATTAATAGAGCATTCGATAGTAGATAGTCGAATATCAGATGCAATTGAGTTCGGGAAATCTCAAGGTGTTGATCGCGTTTGGGCTGTGCTTCAAGGGCAAACAACAATAAGAATGGCAGAAGAAGTAGCCAAAGGAATTGGTGTTTCGCTTCATACACATGTATGGGACCCATTTAGTTGGTGGGCAGATGCGCATGCAGTCGACGGTATTACAAAAAATAACGTACAATTAAAGTTTGACGAAGCGATTAGAGCAAGCAAGTTTGTGGCAACTGCATCGGAGCCTATGGCTGAGTTATATAATACCAAGTTTGGTGTAGATGCGGTGCCGATTATTGCTTCCCATCAATTTGAGTTAGCAAAGTCTCCACAAACTGATATCCCAAATGACGATAGTATCCTTATAGGAATGGCTGGCCAGTTTTACGCATCATCCGAATGGGAATGTTTACTTAAAATGCTTGACTGCTCTCGTTGGAAAATTGCGGGTAAAAAAGTATCAGTCGTTGTTATGGGACCACAAAAACCACCGGGTCATTACGCTAGCTCAAATGTTAAATTTCTGGGGTGGAAAACTCAACGCGAAGCAGTTTCAATTTTATCACTATGCGATATTTTGTATTGTCCATATCCTTTTGATAGTAAGCTCAAAGAGGTCTCAAGTTTGAGTTTCCCTAGTAAGTTTGTCCTGTATCTTGCTGCCGGGAAACCAATCGTATTCCATGGGCCGCAATATGCTTCACCTACAAGGTACATAGCGGAAAGGAAATGCGGCATAGCTGTATGCTCACAACTACCTACTGCTCTCTATAACGAAATTGAATGCTTAGTAACTAAAGCGACGCAATATAAGCAATATGCTCAGAATGCACAAAGCGCTTTTAAGGCTGATTTTACCCTTAAGTCAATGCGAGAATGTTTTTCTCGTTTTATTTGTAGTGATTCTTTACTCAAAGAGTCCGGGTTAACGCAGCATTACTTAGCCCCTAATAGTGAAGGATTTAAAAATCTAGAAAAATCTATTTTAAGCAGAAAGGAAGCTTCAATACAGTATAAATTGTACGCTAAGGTTATTAATATTCGCAGCTTTCTATATAAAATAAAAAAGTGGCTAAGGCTGAATGTTATATCACAAGTTCCTCCTTTTAAGCGATTCTATATAGAGATCGATTATTATGTTGAAGAAGTGGAAAGGTTGCGTCAGATCGTTAAGGATAAGGATAAGGATAAGGATAAGGATAAGGATAAGGATAAGGATAAACTAGTAGCATTAGTATTTACATGTAAAGACTCTCCTAATATCAAGGAGTTTTGCTTTAATAGTGAGTTAAATATAAATGAAAGTGATGTGGTCTTTATTAAATCCAGTGTCTCTATGGGTGTGGATCATATATTGCGAGAATGCCTTTTGTCGAAAGAAATAAATCCAATTGTTTTTATTGACTCAAATATATGCCCCGACCCTTTAATTTTAGGAAAAGAGCTTTCTAAAATTAACATAAGCTATGAGCTTGTTTTCGAAAATAAAGAGTAGTGCTATGCCAATATCTATGATTAAAAATGTAAAAAATAGTAGAGCACTATTGAAGCAATTGATGGTTAGAGATTTTACTGCTCGCTATAAATCTGGTGCATTAGGCCTTGCATGGACTATGATTAACCCATTGCTAATGCTAGCACTTTACTCTTTTGTCTTTGTTGCGGTGTTTAAAATGCGGTGGGGGGTAGGTGACACTTCTGGTCACAATTTTATCTTGCTACTGTTCACAGGGATCTTAGTACATGGTTTGTTTTCTGAATTTATCACGAGAGCACCAACATTAATAACATCTAATCCGGCTTACGTAAAAAAAGTTGTTTTTCCTTTAGAACTTCTTCCGTTAACTCCGTTACTCAGTGCTATTGTGAATTTTTCCTTAGGAATGGTTTTGGTGGTGTTGATGCAAATTGGAGTTAATGGCGATATTAGTATTTACGCATTATTAACACCACTTATTCTGATTCCATTCTTAATCTTGTTGTTAGGAATTAGTTTTATATTTAGCTCGCTAGGAGTGTATTTTAGAGACCTTAGTCAAATATCTGGCTTGATTGCTACTATTGCAATGTTTGCTTCTCCTGTACTTTTTCCTCTGGAGAATGTGCCCGAAAAGTACAGAGATCTATTGTATCTGAACCCAATTACGTTGGTTGTAGAACAAATTAGAGGTGTTGTTATATTAGGAGAACTTCCTAACTTAACCCATGCATTTATTTATAGTGTCATCTCAATTGCGATATTTGTATTGGGTCTAATGTGGTTCAAAATAGTTAAAAAAGGCTTTTCAGATGTCCTCTAATGTAGTTATTAACGCAAGTGAAATCAGTAAAGGTTATATTTTATACGAGAAACCTCATCATTGTTTGAAGCGAGTAATATCTAGTCACTTTAAAAAAAACAATTATGAAATGATTCAGAGTGAGGAAAGTAATCAGTTTTGGGCGTTGAAAAATGTATCTCTTGAACTAAGAAAAAATGAAACTCTAGGAATTATCGGTCAAAACGGCTCGGGAAAATCAACTCTTCTACAAGTAATCTGTGGAACTTTAGCGCCTACAAGCGGTTCAACATCCACGCAAGGGCGTGTCGCGGCTTTACTAGAGCTAGGTGCTGGTTTTAATCCTGAATATTCAGGCAGAGAAAACGTATACCTAAATGCCTCGATGTACGGACTTAGCTCTAGTGAAATTGAAGAGCGATTGGACAGTATCATTGAGTTCTCTGAGATAGGAGAGCATATAGATCAGCCGGTAAAAACATATTCGAGTGGTATGTATGTTCGGTTGGCATTTAGTGTAATCGCGAATATTGATGCAGATATTTTGGTTATTGATGAAGCTCTTGCTGTAGGGGACGCTCACTTTCAGCAGAAGTGTATGCGATTTCTAAAGAAATTTAAGGAAAAGGGTTCAATCTTTTTTGTTAGTCATGATACCAGTGCAATGATCAATTTTTGTGACCGGGTGATTTGGCTTCATAAAGGAGAAGTTGTCGCATCTGGCAATCCGAAATCGGTGTGTGAAGAATACTTATCTTTTCTGCACCAAGAGCATACTGGACAAGGTACGGGAAGCGTGTCTTCTTCCCCTTCCGAAGGCTCAGACAAAGGAAAAGAAGTTAGTTCCCGTTCGTTTGGAGACGGCGGTGCTTACATGGAAAAATGTATACTGACTGATCGTTATGATAACGAAATTGCCTCAATCGATAGTCAAACTGAAGTTAAGTTACGAGTATCTTTCAAAGCTTATGTTGATTTAGAGTCAATTATTGTTGGATTTATCGTCAAAGATAGGTTAGGCCAATATCTTTTTGGAGATAACACTTTTAATAAGACTTTAAATGATTTTGGGAGTATGGCTACTGGCGAATCAGGTGAAGTTAATTTTAGTTTCACAATGCCGAAATTTTCGCCCGGAACTTATAGTATAGCTGTGGCTATTGCTAGCGGAACACCTCAAAAACACATTCAACATCACTGGATCCATGAAGCGGTAGTATTTAGTTCGATTGCAGATATCGATAGTGGGGTAATGTTTACAGTTCCCATTGAAAAAATTGAGTGGGTACGAGCCACTAACAACATTTAAGTATATTAGTCTTACAAACTAGGAATGAATAATGACCACAAATGAAAGTACGTTTTACTTTGACTCTGCAGATGAGTTAACGAGAGCGATTGAATCTAAAGTTAAAAAAACAGATGTGGTTCTAGATATTGGATGTGGAATCGCTCCCATCAATTATTTTAGGCCAGCTCTACACTTTATGATTGAACCGTGGCAAGAATATGCAGATGTTTTGACATACAGGCATCAAGGCGATAAAAGTGTATTAGTTCTTAAAACAGGGGCTCTTGAGGCATTAATGCAATTACAAGATAACTCTGTAGACAGTATTTTTCTTATCGACGTTATAGAACATCTTGAAAAAGAAGAAGGTGAAAAGGTCGTCATTGAGATGGAACGAGTAGCAAGACTTCAAATTGTTCTCTTTACTCCTTTGGGCTTTATGCCGCAGCATATCGAGCATGGAGAAAAAGATGGTTGGGGACTTGGTGGTGCAGAAATGCAAGAACATAAATCAGGGTGGTTACCTAAGGATTTATCTCCACTTTGGGACTTCTACATTTGTGAAACTTATCATGACAAAGACTACAATGGTGAGCCGTTGGAGGAGGTGTATGGTGCGTTTTATGCAATTCGAAACTTTGAATATGATTTGAAAGTTGATCAACCTCAAAGCTTTTCCGATATTCGTCGCCCTTTGCCTTCTGAAATCGAATTAGAAAAGGTTTTATCTCATAAGGTAGACCTTACAAATGAGCTTACGATTGTAAAAAACAATTTAGTAGCAGTAACTGAAGAGCTGAATCAAATTAAAAGTAAATCTATTTATAAACTCCTGTCTAAATTCTTTCAGTAAGTCTGCATGATGGGTATAAAAAACGACAAAATAGATCAGTTCAAGTGCACTACAATTGTAAAAGACCCATCGATGCAAGGTGGCGGTATAGCCGCTGTAGCGCTTCCATTACATACGGAGTTAGAGGCTGCTTTTGGCATTTCTAATCTTGTTTGTGCGATAGAACCAGATAAAAAAATTAAGAACTCTCTATCTGTTGGCCGAGGTGTTTTTGGGGCTTTATGTATACCTAAGTCAGCAATTGGTGACTTAGTCCATATTCATGGGATATGGACTCCTTTTGAGTTTTTTTCTGTTCTTTTAGCTAAACGACAAGGCGCCAAAGTGATCATTAGCCCGCACGGAGCTCTTGAGCCTTGGGCGTTCCATTCAAAAGGGTTTAAAAAAAAATTTGCATGGCATCTTTACCAGAAACAAATACTTGCTAGCGCAGATTTATTGATTGTTAATTCAGAGCAAGAAAGAAATAACTTAAGGGCTTTGGGCTTAGATGGGGCTATTGCCGTTATTTCAAATGGTGTTGTATTGGATGGTTATAATCGAGTAGCAGCAACCAATATTGAACGTGATAAGGTAGTGCTGTATTTCTCTCGATTAGATCGAAAAAAAGGGATTGAATTACTTGTCAGGTCATGGAAGTCACTTGAAAACAGGCAGGGTTATAAGCTACATGTTCAAGGTTACGGCGATGATGCTTATAAGCATAGCCTACAAAGCTTAGTGTCGAAGCTGGGCCTTAATGAAGATGTTAAGTTTATAGAGCCAAGTTTTGCAGAGCAACGATGGTCAGCTTTTTCTAACGCATCAATATATATATTACCAAGTTATAGCGAAAATTTTGGAATTACGGTAGCAGAAGCTTTGTTCTCTGGTTTGCCTTCCATAACTACGACCGAAATGCCGTGGGGAGAGTTACCTATTAAAAAGATAGGTTGGTCTGTGGAGTGTAATCAGGAGAAGATAGCTCAAGCGCTTCATGAAGCCATCAGTTTAGATAAAGATGAACTTATTAATATGAGGCTAAGTGCCATAGAGTATGCAGAAAGCCGCTTTCTATGGACAAATATAGCTAAAGAATATGAACAGGTATACCGGTGGGCTTTACACCCATCGGTAGACATTATGCCTAAAAGTATAACGATAAATTAGAACTATTCTATTGTTTGCTAATAGTAACTATTATACAAGCAGTTTGGAGAACGAAAATGTTTAAAAATAAGATACTAATGATAACTGGAGGCACAGGCTCCTTCGGTAATGCTGTTCTACGAAGATTTCTGAATACAGATATAAAAGAAATTCGGATCTTTTCAAGAGATGAAAAAAAACAAGATGATATGCGTAAGCATTTTAATTCGGATAAGCTAAAGTTTTACATTGGGGATGTGCGAGATTACCAAAGTATTTCTAATGCCATGAGAGATGTCGACTATGTTTACCACGCTGCGGCTCTTAAGCAAGTCCCCTCATGTGAGTTTTATCCTTTAGAGGCTGTAAAAACTAACGTAGTCGGTACTGAAAATGTACTAGAAGCAGCTATTTTTCATGAAGTCGAAAGGGTTGTATGCTTAAGTACAGATAAAGCTGTTTATCCAATCAACGCAATGGGGATTTCTAAGGCGATGATGGAGAAAGTTATTGTCGCCAAAAGTAGAAACTTAGAGCATACCAAAACGACAATCTGCTGTACTCGCTATGGTAATGTTATGGCTTCTCGAGGTTCAGTTATTCCATTGTTTATTAGGCAGGTACTAGGCGACCAACCTATCTCTGTCACAGATCCTATGATGACTCGTTTTATGATGACTTTGGATGATGCAGTTGATCTAGTGCTACATGCATTTCAAAATGGTCAAAACGGAGATATTTTTGTTCAGAAAGCTCCCGCAGCGACAATTGATGTGCTTGTTAAAGCATTGTTAAAGATTTTGGGTAAGCCAGAACATCAGGTTGATGTGATTGGTACGAGGCATGGCGAAAAGGCGTATGAAGCTCTTTGTAGCCGTGAGGAAATGTTTATAGCTCAAGAGCAAGGGGATTACTATAGGGTGCCGGCTGATAACCGTGACTTGAACTATTCAAAATTTTTCGAAGAAGGTGAAAAAGACCTTTCAGAGATTGAAGACTATAATTCACATAATACTGAAAGGTTGGATGTTGAAGGTATGGTTGAGCTTTTGAGAAAGCTTGATTTCATCCGAGAAATAGAAAATGGAAATGTTATAGTTCCGGAAGGTGTGTAATGAGGGTTTTGGTAGTCGGTGCTACAGGGATGCTCGGTTATAGCTTATTTAGTAATTTGTCTGATCAGGATGATTATGAGGTTTTTGGTACCGTAAGAAATATTCGAGGAAAAGAGAGCTTCTTTGCTAATTATCTAGATAATTTAGTCTTTGACATTGATATTAATAACTTTTCTAGTTTAGCTCAAGCAATTGAAAATATTCAGCCTAGTGTTGTTATCAACTGTATTGGTTTAATTAAACAATATGACGCATCTAAAAAACATACTAATGCTATAGAAATTAATTCACTATTACCACATAAGCTAGCTCAGCTCTGCGATAAGATATCTGCTAAATTGGTACACTTTTCTACAGACTGCGTCTTTACCGGTAAAGCAGGACTTTACCAGGAAAATGACCTTCCTGATGCTATAGACCTTTACGGTAAATCAAAGTGCTTAGGAGAAGTCGATTACAGACCTCATTTGACTCTCCGTACATCAATTATTGGGCATGAGCTGAATTCCTCAGTCAGTTTAGTGGATTGGTTCTTAAACCAGAAAAAACAAGTAAATGGCTTTTCGAAAGCAATTTTTTCAGGTCTTCCAACATGTTACATTGCTAAATTGTTGGCAGAAAAAATTCTGCCAAATAGAGATCTATGTGGTCTATATCATTTGTCCGTCAACCCTATCGATAAACTTTCTTTATTAGAGTTAGTATCTGAAAATTATAATTTCGATATTAAAATTATTAAATCTGAAGATTTGATAATAGATAGGTCACTTGACTCTTCACGTCTAAGAAATGAAATTGGTTATAATGTGCCTAGTTGGAATGAACTTATACAACATATGCATATCGATTATACGAAAAGGTATAAAAAATGAGTAAATTAAAAGTAGTAACAATCGTAGGCACACGACCTGAAATAATAAGGTTGTCGAGAACTATAGCTAAGCTGGATCAGTATTGTGAGCATACTCTTGTGCATACAGGTCAGAACTACGATTATGAACTTAATCAAATATTCTTTGATGATTTAGGTATACGGTCTCCTGATGTTTTTCTTGAGTGTGCAGGGGTTAGTGCTGCAGATACGATGGCTCAAGTTATTAGTAAATCAGACAAGATGTTAGTGGACATTAAACCAGATGCGCTTTTGATATTAGGTGATACTAATAGTGCGTTGGCAGCTATATCGGCAAAGCGTAAAAAAATTCCTATTTTTCATATGGAAGCGGGAAATAGATGTTTTGATTTGAGAGTTCCCGAAGAGATAAATAGAAAGATTGTTGATCATATATCTGATGTAAATTTACCTTACAGTGATATTGCTCGGGATTATTTAATTCAAGAAGGTATTAGTCCAGATCTAATTGTTAAAACTGGTTCTCCTATGGATGAAGTGCTTGCGCACTATGAAGACAAGATCGGTCAATCTATTATTTTAGAACAATTACAATTGGAAGAAGAGAAGTATTTTCTTGTTAGTGTTCATCGAGAAGAAAATGTAGACTCGGAGAGAAATATATTTTCATATGTTGACGTGTTAAATAAGTTGGCTGACAAATATCAATTTCCGATAATTGTTTCCACTCACCCGCGTACAAGAAAGAAAATTGAACAACTCAACTTAAAGTTCCACCCTTTGGTTCGTCTGATGAAGCCACTTGGCTTTACGGATTACATTAAACTGCAAACATTGGCAAAGGTCGTTTTGAGCGATAGTGGGACAATTACTGAGGAGTCTTCGATTTTGAACTTCCCCGCGATTAATATCCGTGAGGCACAAGAGCGACCTGAAGGGTTTGAAGAAGGTGCTGTTATGTTTACGGGGATGAGTGTAGAAAGGATTCTACAAGCTGTTGACATTTTAGAAGATCAACCAAGAGGCCAAGAGAGGCTGATCCGTAAAGTTGAAAACTATATGGCACCAAATGTATCAGATAAAGTTTTACGCACAATTGTAAGCTATACAGACTTTGTAAATAGAGTCACTTGGAGAAAGTCTTAGTGAAAATTGCTATATTTTCTGACGACTATTTGCCTGAAAGTACGCGTGTTCATGCAAAAATGCTTCATGAGTTAGCATTAGAGTTAAAATCGTTGGGAAATGAAGTTATAGTTATCACTCCTGGACACCCAGAACAACAGACGCTTTTAAGCGTCTGTTTTTGTGACGGTGTTGAGGTCTGGAGATTTAAAAGTGGTTTATTAAGAGGTAATGGATACATTCAAAGGGCTCTAAATGAGACATTGTTATCATTTAGAGCATGGATGGCTATAAATGATAAAATAAAGGATTACCCTCTTGACCTGTGTATAAACTACTCACCAACGATATTTTTTGGCCCTTTAATGTATTGGATAAAAAAAAAGCAAAACCCTTATATATATCTTGTATTGAGGGATATATTTCCAATGTGGGCTATAGATGAAGGGATAATCAAGGAAAAATCAATAATAGCGAAATATTTCCGCTATTTCGAAAGACTTAACTATAGAACCTCCGACCAAATTGGGCTGATGTCTCAGTCAACGTTAAATCATTTTAAATCATTCTATCCCGAGTACCATAAATTAAGTATTTTGCCAAACTGGGCAAATCACAATCTAAGTGATAATGCTTTCTCTATAGGAGATATTAGGAGTGAGTTGGGGATAGWTAATAAAGTTATATTTTTTTACGGTGGAAATATTGGTCATRCGCAAGATGTCTTTAATTTGTTAGCATTAGCTAAGCGAATGGAATCTATCCCTGAAGTTCATTTTCTATTTGTTGGCCAGGGAGATTGCACCGTAAATTTGCTTGGCTATTGCAAAGAACATGAGTTAAAAAATGTTGATTACCTACCATCTGTTGAGCAAAGTGCCTATGAAGGGATATTGACGCAAGTCGATGTCGGAATGGTAAGTTTAGCAGAGTCCCACACGGTGAATCACTATCCAGGTAAGATACTTGGTTATATGAAACACTCGCTTCCAATACTTGCATGCTTAAATCCAGGAAATGATTTGGCCGATTTAATCAATGATTCTAAAGCGGGGTTTGGTCATAGCACTTTAGAAAAAGAGAGTTTATTCTTATCTGCAAAGCGACTTTCCAAGAGTCAGAGCTTACGGAGTTCTATGGGGGGGAAGTCACGGCAGCTTTTGTTAGAGAAGTTTTCTACAGAAAGCGCGACAAGGAGCATACTAAGCACTTTGGAATCTGGTTGTTGTAGTGATTAATAATGTTGCCACAATTTTTTAAAAACTGATTGATGTAGTTTCAATTTATGAATAATTCTATCGTAAGCCATAAACATTTATCTTATCGTCCTGATATCGATGGTTTAAGGGCTGTTGCTGTCCTTTTAGTTGTGATTTATCATGCTTTCCCATCATTAATTCCTGGTGGATTTATTGGTGTGGATATATTTTTTGTTATATCTGGATTTTTGATAACCTCGATTATATTAAAGGATCTGGAACGTGGAGTATTCAAATTCTCTGATTTTTACTTTAGAAGAATTAATAGGATATTTCCATCATTAATAGTCGTGCTTGTATTTTCTTTTTGTATTGGTTGGATAGTTTATTTACCCACTGAATTTGAGCAGTTATCAAAGCATATTGTTGGAGGTTCATTTTTTGTCTCTAACTTAATATTATTAGGAGAAAGTGGTTACTTTGATGTCGCAGCTGAAAGTAAACCGTTACTTCATCTTTGGTCTTTAGGAATAGAAGAGCAATTTTATATATTTTGGCCATTATTATTATGGGCTACGTATAAGGTTCGGTCTGGGGTGATCGGCGC
>NZ_JAKJSW010000438.1:0-1343 GCF_050337375.1 Vibrio makurazakiensis
GAATAATAGAGCGAGGATATTGAAGATAGAATATAAGTAGGCACCCAATGTACCACCTAAAACAAACCCTACGATTATGAAAGTAAATAGTTTGGCTTTACGTCGGTCAAATGGTACTCCCTTTAAGGCGGAGCCTAACATAATACCAAGATCTGTGATTATTCCTGTCATATGAGTCGTTCGAATGACTGCACCGCTGAATGTTGTGATCMTCGCATTCTGCAACCCACAAGCGGCCGAAGCAAAATATTGCCCCCAGGAGTAATCATTCATAAGGGCGAAAGAAGCAATCATCAATAGGCTACCTTCAATACATAACGCCACACCATAGCGCCGGCCTAGTTTGAGTGCTTGGTTATCAATGAAGTAGCCACTGAACGCAGCGCCAAACATAAAGAATAAAGCGATGAATAGTAGATGGACTGTGGTCAGTGCTGGAGATGTTAGTTCGCTACCAATAAGTGTCATTGTGCCAGACAAGTGCGAAATAGCTTGATGTTGGAAGCTCAAAAGCCCGATAGCGTTGACAGAACCCGCAAGTGCAGCAAGCAGTAAAGCGCCATATTCAACCCAGCGGGGTAAACGAGATATCATGATAAGAAGCCCAAGAAAGTAGGGCGTGATTATAGCGCTTGAGTTTATTTAGCCCTATGACATATCTTTGCGAGAGTTTGATCTTACACAAAGTTCATTCATATATATGCTATTCGTAGTGCTCCATTTGGCAGTCGAAGCGTACCCAGCCGTGTGCGCGCTCTTCATAGATAGAAAAGCTTGGGGTAGGGAAGTCTCGTTCTTTAAATAAACCTAGTGGAACGACTAAAAACTCAGTCGCGTTAGAAAGTTGCAGCAACATTGTTGTGCCACAATTTGGACAAAATTGATAAGACACTTCATTACCAGCATCTCCTATACGAGAAAATGTTGTTGTCGTGCCATTTAGAGTCACTTGATCAGCAGAGAAACGTGCTTGCACGCCAAACACACTCCCAGTTCTCTTTTGGCATTCAAAGCAATGACATACCGCAGTCCGTGACGGCTCACCTTTGCACACTAAACTTACTTCCCCACAGCGACACTCACATTCTCTGGTTTTTATATCCATAGCTGACCCGTAATTTGCTGTCTATTTATTGCTAATTATATCAAAGCACTTTATGGTCTGCACAAATAGACATGGAACCCTAAAAATAAGTCATTATGAATAAAAGAAAATTACCGATCCCACTGATCTTACTAATTCCAATTGTACTTCTCGTTATCGTCATTATCGCGGGTCTCTATCGCTTTAGTTTGACCGATGAAGAAATCCTCGCGAAATTCCCTGCGACTCAACAACAGGC
>NZ_JAKJSW010000439.1:0-1328 GCF_050337375.1 Vibrio makurazakiensis
GGTTAATATATAAAACAGCAGCCTAGGTAAGAAAGTAGCGCTGATTGTTACAAGTGTTTTTATCTCATTCTTTGAAGACATGTTAAAGATTGTATAACTTGCCCCCCACTGTGAAATAATTGTACAAAGTACAGATAAAGTAACCCCAAAACTAATTTTACCCAGTTGTTCAGGCCCTAAATACCTTGCAACCATTGCTGTAACAATAAGGCCTCCTATAAGTAGAAAACACTTATCTACAATTAGCCACAAACTGTTGCTAATCAGTTTGTTTTTAATAATGTTATGACTAATCACTTCCAAACAAGTCTCTTGTATAAACTTTATCTTTTACAAAAGAAATCTCTTCAACCATTCGGTTTGCAACAATAACATCAGAATCTTCGATAAAACTAGAAAGGTCGCTAACTACTTTAGAGTTAAAGAAGTACTCTTCATTCATATTTGGCTCATAAATTACGACTTCGATTCCTTTCGCTTTGATTCGCTTCATTATCCCTTGAATACTAGATTGTCTAAAGTTGTCAGAGTCTGACTTCATGATAAGTCTGTAGATGCCAACTTTCTTAGGGTTTCTAGATAGTACTGATTCTGCAATAAAGTCTTTTCTTGTTGTATTTGAATCAACTATAGCTTTAATGATGTTATTCGGGACATCGTCGAAATTATTCAATAACTGTTTTGTATCCTTAGGTAAACAGTAGCCACCATAGCCGAATGATGGGTTATTATAGTGATTGCCTATTCTTGGGTCTAAAGATACACCTTCAATAATTTGTCTAGAGTTTAGTAAATGAGATTCAGAATATGTGTCTAACTCATTAAAATATGCCACTCTCATAGCCAAATAAGTGTTGGAAAACAATTTAATCGCTTCCGCTTCTGTTGATTCTGTCAACAATAATGGGACTTCATTATCAACAGCCCCTTCAACTAGTAACTGACCAAACTGAACAGCTTTAGGAGAGTTGGAGCCTATAATAACTCTAGAGGGGTGTAAATTATCATGCAGTGCTTTCCCTTCTCTCAAAAACTCTGGTGAGAAGATTATATTATCATTATTAAATTTCACCCTTGATTCTTTAGTAAAACCAACAGGTACTGTAGATTTAATAATTATAGTGGCATACTTATTCAGTTTAGTTGTTTTTTCAATTACCGACTCTACAGATTTTGTATTAAACTTATTTGTTTTTGGGTCATAATCTGTAGGTGTTGCTACAACTACAAAGTCAGCGCCTTCTATCGCTTCTTTTTCATCAATAGTAGCAAAAAAATCTAGTGACTTATTACTTAAAAAATCTTCTATTTCTCTATCAGATATAGGA
>NZ_JAKJSW010000440.1:0-1320 GCF_050337375.1 Vibrio makurazakiensis
ATTAAAATCAATGAATTGTGACATATTACAAGGGTACTTATTTTCTAAGCCCTTGAGCCCAGATCAACTGACGGAATACCTGACAACTGCAGCAGATACTAAGCAGAAAAAAACCGCCTAGGTTGTAACGGAGATCGTCCTTGGGTAATCTTATTGAGAACCCAAGGTGAATTGTCGCGTTTCTCTTTATTGACCGCTTCTCTGCATTTGCTCATCAAGGTTAAGTACAGTAAGTGCGTTACTTACACTGGTCGCTATAACATCAACAACCCCTGTTCTTAAAGCGCCCAATAAAGCCAATGGTTTACTGTTTTCTGCGGCAATCGCTATTACTTCCGAAATAGAGCGATACTCTTCTAAGCCTAACCCGATAACACGGTCACTCATTACCGTATCCGCAGCTTGCCCGTAAACGTCGAAAAAGTCATAACCAGCAAAGTCACCTACGACACCTTGGTGAAGCCTTGATTGCACAACTTCATCCGCGGTAAACCAACCTAAGTCCACCATGTAGCTGTTTTCACTCATATCACCAATACCGACTAATGCAACGTCAGCCTTACGCGCTAAATCGAGAGTTTGCTTTACTGTCGCGTTTTGCATGAATGCCAGTTTTTGGGCGCGATTCTCTGCATACGCAGGGGCGTACAAAGTCTCAGAGCTACCACCGTACTTTTTGGCAAGCTGACGACAAATGTGGTCCGCATTAAACATACCGCCTCTTGGGTGAATGCCACCAATCCCACACACGAATTTACAATCACGTGGAGTGATTACCCCAATGTGATGGGCAACAGACGAAACATTTCGCCCCTGACCAACTGTCACAACCATGCCATTTTTCAATGAGCTAGTAAGGTACTTAGACACTAACCCAGCAACTTGTAAACGTTGTTGTTCTTCTCTTGGTTGGTCGAGTGCAACCAAGGCACGCTTTACACCAAAACGTTCAATCAAACGTTGCTCGATCTTGGCACTAAATACAGGGTGGTATTTCACCGTAATATCAACAATACCTTCATCACGTGCTTGCTTGAGCATTCGCCCTACCTTTGCACGTGAGATAGAAAACTTCTTGGATATTTCTTCCTGTGTCGCGCCGTCTTGATAATAAGCGACAGCGATCTCAGTGAGTACATCAGTATTTTCTTCGGAAACGTCTTGAATATTATTCGGCATATTCTAATTAACCTGTAATTAACAAATAATTCACTTAAGGCAGTATTTGTAGATTTGCGTTAAGAACTCATATTATTCGATTATACATCGAACATCCGCTCACTCAAGTTACATTTGATCACCTATTTTATAATCTAATAT
>NZ_JAKJSW010000441.1:0-1319 GCF_050337375.1 Vibrio makurazakiensis
GTGTAGGATGATATTTCCATAACAATCTCCCTTCCACCTTATGGGCTAGCAATAGAGTTTCTATTGCTCAACCTATCCTAAGATAAGTTTAGCCCAATAAGCTTAGAGCTGCAGATGGTGACTGCTTAGCTTGCGCCAGAATTGAAGTACTCGCTTGTTGCAAAATTTGAGACTTCGTCATCTGGGTTGTTTCTTTAGCATAGTCAGTATCTTTGATGCGGCTCTTCGAAGCATTAACGTTTTCGTTGATGTTATCTAAGTTACTAATTGCATGGTCAAAACGGTTTTGGAATGCACCCAGAGAAGCACGCTGGCTATCTACTGCTTTTAGTGCTCCATCAATGATGGATACCGCTTCGTTTGAACCAGCAACAGAAGTAACGTCAATATCATTAACGGTTACGTCAGTACCTGCGCCAATACCTAAGTCACCAGCTAGAGAACCACCGAATGTCACGTCACCCTCAACGTTTTGCGAATTTGCAAAAAGTTGAAGTTTACCTTCTTCACCAACCGATGCTTTTACATCTTGGCTTTGACCATTGATGTAAGTCGCAAGCTCTTCAAGATCATTGCCTTCTTTAGCGCTGATCGTAATCTGCTGAGCTTCACCAAACTTGTCATTGTATGCCAAAGTTAGGTCAGCACCAGCACCAACTCTCCAAGATGGATCTTGACCTTGAGTTGCTACATAGCTTTTACCACCCATAGCAACAGTGTCAGAACGCATATTATCGATAGAAAGCATTACTGCTTCACCAGAAGAGGCACCGATTTGGAAAGACTGGCTACCATACGTACCGTTAAGCAGTTTATTACCACCAAATGAGGTAGTTTCTGCAATACGGTTAAGTTCGGTATTCAAAGCTGAAACTTCTTCCTGAATCGCTACGCGTTCAGATTTACTGTTTGAGCCGTTAGAAGATTGAAGTGCTAGGTCACGCATACGTTGCAGAATGTTAGTAGACTCACTCATCGCGCCTTCAGCGGTTTGAGCAATAGAGATACCATCATTTGCATTTTTCACAGCCATATCAAGGCCGCGACTTTGCGAAGTTAAGCGGTTGGAAATTTGAAGACCGGCAGCATCATCTTTTGCGCTATTAATTTTATAGCCAGAAGACAAACGCTCCATCGATTTTTGAGTTCCCTCAGCAGCGCTGTTTAGGTAACGCTGTGCGGTCATTGCAGACACGTTCGTGTTTACATTTATTGCCATAATTGATCTCCTTTAGGCATTGCTTGATGCACCTCCGAGTCTATCACCTCACATTGGTACATCTCATTTCTCTCAATCCCTTTAACGGCCTGTCATTTAG
>NZ_JAKJSW010000442.1:0-1269 GCF_050337375.1 Vibrio makurazakiensis
CAACAACAGAGTCAATGTTAAGCTCGTAAGACATTAGTAATACACTAAACGCCAACTATGATTTGTACTCTACAAACAAACTTGGCGTTTTTTAGAAATAAAAAGTAGACGACCGGTCTAATTACAATTAGGAACATCCAATGACAGAACAACAAAACCGTCGCATCGTACTGGCATCTCGCCCTGTAGGTGCACCTGTAGATACTAACTTCCGCTTAGAACAAGTTAACATTCCAACTATCAAAGATGGTGAAATGTTACTGCGTAGTGTTTATCTTTCACTCGACCCTTATATGCGTGGCCGCATGAGTGATGCAAAGTCTTACGCTGATCCAGTATCAATCAACGATGTGATGGTCGGAGCAACTGTCTGTCAGGTAACAGAATCTAACAATTCTGATTTTCCAGTAGGCGAATGGGTACTCGCCTACACCGGTTGGCAAGATTACGGTGTGTCTAACGGTGAAGGACTCATTAAATTAGGTCAAAATCCAAGTCACCCATCATATGCTCTCGGGATCATGGGCATGCCTGGCTTCACTGCTTACATGGGGCTATTAGATATTGGTCAACCAAAAGCTGGCGACACGCTTGTCGTTGCTGCTGCAACAGGAGCTGTAGGGGCAACTGTTGGGCAAATTGGTAAGCTGAAAGGTTGTCGAGTTATCGGTGTTGCAGGCGGTGAGGAAAAATGCCGCTATGCAAAAGAAGRACTGGGCTTTGATGAATGTATAGACCATAAAGCCGACGACTTCGCAGAACAACTGGCAGCTGTGTGTGATAACGGAATTGATGTTTACTTCGAAAATGTTGGTGGAAAGGTATTTGATGCTGTAATGCCTCTGCTTAATACTGGCGCTCGTATTCCTGTGTGTGGGCTGATTTCTCAGTACAACGCAACCTCTTTACCTTCAGGGCCAGATCGTATGTCGAGCTTAGTCGCGACTTTATTGATCAAACGTATCAAAATGCAGGGCTTCATTATTTTTGATGACTATGCACACCGTTATCCAGAGTTTGCACAACAAATGACTCAATGGCTGTCTGAAGGAAAAATTAAGTACCGCGAACACCTTGTAGATGGTTTAGACAATGCTCCTGAATCTTTCATCGGTCTGCTTGAAGGTAAAAACTTTGGCAAGCTAGTTATTAAGACCAATCAAGAAAAATAAGGCTGCAAAATGATTACTTTACACCACCTAAACAAATCAAGATCTAAGCGTATTATCTGGTTACTTGAAGAATTAGAGCTTGAGTATCAGGTAAAGC
>NZ_JAKJSW010000443.1:0-1268 GCF_050337375.1 Vibrio makurazakiensis
ATGTATACACGGTCACCAGAGCAGACTTGAGCTTTGACTCGTTTTAAAATACTCAGGATTTCCATAGGCGAGAAACAATCTAAGAACTGGCTCATCCACCACACATCGGCACGTTCAGGTAGTTGCTGCTGCTTATCAAGCATATTGGCTGGATAAGGGTGAACACGTTCACTAAAACCGTGAGAATCAGCATTTTTCATTGCCATTTCCAGCTGCTGAGGTAAGTCTACAATCGTCACTTCTACATCAGTATTGTGCCCACAACACTGCATCGCCCACTTGCCAGTATTACCACCAATATCGACAATTGTCTTTGGAGCGCGCTTAAAGATGGTTTCTAAAAGAACAGGAAATGAGCGATCAGAATAGAAATGGTCAAACTTGAACCAGCTTTCTTTTGCTTTTTCAGGCAGCTGAGATAAACCTTGATAAATTGTTTCCCAATCTCCAAGTTCTTTTAAACCAGCAGGCTCCCCTTTTTCAATAGATTCGGTTAAATGCATCATCGCGGCATAACAAACGTCCGCCGTAAAATCCATATTAGCCTTAGTCATTCCGTCGTTCTGCAGAAAAAAACCAAGGTTGCCAATTATATAATTCGGCTTATTCCAAAGTACTATATTGGCGCTGATCGCCATATCTAACAGAACTTTAACACCGTACTCAGAAACACCGGTTTGCTTAGCAATCTCAGGAGCGGGTAACCCTGACTCTCCTGCATCCTCAAGTACCGCTAGTATATTTAAGTCACGCAAAGTTCGTGCTGTATGAAAAGCTATCGGGGCAAATGATAGCTTTTGAGCTTCTGTTTTTGCTTCCAATGCATTGAATGGGTCAAGATTATTTTTAGACACAGTTAACCTATTTAAGTCAATTTAGTTAAGTAAATTACTGACTAGCCGCTAGCCTTGCTAATTTGGCTTTAATATCAGTGTTCAGGTTATTAATCCAACGATTGTAGTTACGATGAATTTTACCATCGTTGTACTTTAGGTTTTCTGATTCAACATATTGAATAGAGTAAAATTTTTCAGAATAAGCAATATCTACAACCGCATGGTGATCACGAACGAATAATTCAGCACGTAATAGGCCAGGCTTAATTTCGCTTACCAACCAATTTCTAGCTGTAGCCGCTTCGTATATGACTGATTTAACTTGTTTACTTTGAAGATCATACGCAACTGGAGTATCCTCAACGTTCATCACAGGTTGCACTCGCCCACATCCAGCGAGCGTAAGCACTAGCAGCAGTGATATCACTACTT
>NZ_JAKJSW010000444.1:0-1264 GCF_050337375.1 Vibrio makurazakiensis
CGATAAAGTACTTCAATACTCTGCCGATTTTCCATCCACTCTTTTTCAGATGTAGTGAAAGAGTCAATGATCTTTGCTTGAATCAAAGATGAAAAAACAAGACTCAGGAAAAGCACAATAGCCGAGAAAAACGACATTAAAGTTTTTGGCATAAGCACCTTAGACATAAGAGCTTTTACTTTTACCTCTAGCATTAGAGCTTTCAACATAAAGGCCTAATCCTTAAAGCGGTCTTTGATTTCAAGTATTTGAGGTAACTGTTCAACAAAAAGGTCGACAAGTGAAGGATCAAAATGTTGGCCTTTTTCTTCTTCTAGTAATCCGATTGTTTTTTCTATCGTCCAAGCCTGTTTATAAGGGCGTTCAGAAGTCAGAGCATCAAATACATCAGCAATAGAAGCGATACGAGCCACTAACGGGATTGACTCTCCAGCCGCTCCGTTGGGGTAACCTTTGCCATTCCACTTCTCGTGATGATACTTAGCAACATCTACCGCCATTTCTAACAATTTAGAGCCTGTTGTATCGCCCAAAATATCCACACCTATCTTCACGTGTGTTTGCATTATCTTCCATTCATCGGCATCTAATTTTCCCGGTTTAAGAAGAACGAYATCAGGAATACCGATTTTACCAATATCATGCATCGGCGCAGCTTCTCGTAAGGTATCTGCGTCTTCTAAAGGCATACCTGCCGCTAGCGCCAGTACATGACAATAATAGCTCATGCGTAACACGTGCATGCCTGTTTCATTATCTTTATATTCTGCTGCACGCCCTAATCGCTTCACCATTTCTATCTTGCTGTGGTTTATTTCAGAGGTTTGTTCTTTAACTTTAATGTAGAGCGCTTGTTGCTGGTTATAGAGCGCAAGGTGGGTTTGAACGCGCTGTAAGGCAATAGCAGGAGTAATTGGCTTGGTTAGATAATCTACCGCTCCCATAGCTAAACCTTTGACCTCATCTTCAGGTGAGATTTTTGCAGTAACAAAGATGATAGGAATATGAGCTGTATTGGGCTGTGACTTGAGGATTTCACACACTTGATACCCATCTAAATCCGGCATCATAATGTCTAGCAAAATTAAGTCTGGCTTAGGTGTCATTTGAGCTAACTTAATCGCAACGGCTCCGCTCTTCGCTGCTCTAACCTGATAATCCCCTTTTAGTAACCCCGTCAATACATCCAAGTTTTCAGTTACATCGTCGACAATTAGGATCGTCAATTTTTCAGTCATCTAACGCCACCTACACAGTTTAAGGT
>NZ_JAKJSW010000445.1:0-1257 GCF_050337375.1 Vibrio makurazakiensis
CCTCTATACAGAGGCCTTTTATATTCATGATACTCAATATATCGCTCTACGACTTGAATGAGCCCCAGTCGAAACCATCAATTCGTTCATCGGCAATATAAAATAGCTTCGTCGATGGTGGAATGTTGGTAGACAGCTCAGGATTAAGCTCAATTCCCTGCCCAACATCAATTGCGATCAAAGTCGCCTGATACTGCTCTTTGAACATAGTGAAAATTGGTGCAACGGTTGTTGCCTTGGCAGATGACGGAAAGTGCGTTGAGTACTGAGTCATGCCGCGAGTAGAGCTTAATAGTTCCTGATGTAACGCGCTTGAACCCGGATCTACAGCCGCCTTAGCAAGCATTTCAGCGCCAACAGCAGGAATGCACTCAGAATTAGGGCAATGTTTATGAAGTAAATCGCTTAACGCTTCATCTTTAAAGTAAACCAATAAGTGCGCATCAGGGTTACGATTAGCACAGTACAATGCAGCAGAAAGAGTGACATCATCTTCAGGGTTATCGATTAGAATACAGCTCGCATTATCAATTTCAGTCTTATCCATCTCTTTGCCGTCAGTGTAGCTATTTACACGTACAAAGTTGATTTCACCGGGCAACGGGTTTTCGATATCAGAACGAGTACACAAAACGATGGGTCTTCTGCCCGTCTCTTCGTGTTGAAGCATTCTAATTAAGTGAATGGTTCTTTGCTCATTCCAACCGAGTAGTAAGATATGATTTTCCACGCGTACTTTCCTCTTTCCTAATAGACCAGCTCGCCAGTAATAGACCCCTTCACTCGCGGCTTTACCTAACAGCGCCGCAAATAAGCTCAGACCGCCAGGAATAACAAATAAGATAACAGCCCAACGACCAAACTCTGTTGTAGGCGACATATCCCCATAACCAACAGTCGATGCAGTGACTGCTAGGTAATAGATAAATGTAGAAAACGAAGCGGTAAGTTGAGTTTCATTGGCATAGCTAAGTAGAAGCCATGATAGCGCTATATAAGCTAAAAACGTGACCAACAAGTTTTTGCCGTTGAGTTCGAATATGTTGGCTTGTAACCAACGCTTCAACTGCAACCAAATCATCATAATGATGTTCCCTTGCGATAAAGATAAAGTTAATAATGCGATATAAAGTCTTACATATCAATCGTTAGCCATTCATCGTTACTATACAGATATAAAAAAACCAGCGTGAACGCTGGTTTCCAAATTGATGACTAAGCTATTTCTTCGCTTAAGCGCTAACCGTTTAGCTGCTC
>NZ_JAKJSW010000446.1:0-1246 GCF_050337375.1 Vibrio makurazakiensis
ATTTTACTCATTTATCTCTTCATGAGATATTAAAAATATGGATGACAATGCAGCTTCTTGTTTATCAACTTGTAAGCGTGAATAGAGGGGGATTTAAACCTAATCAATACCCTTCACAGCTATCGGAACCGTTCCTGTAACCCAAAACTCATTTTCCCGAGACTGGATTTGCTCCGCGAGAAAATCAACAAAGCAGCGTATCCGAGCGGTGCGGCGTAGATCACGATGAAGTAGTAACCAAATACTTCTATAAGGAAGCGGCTTTTGAAAAGGAGCGCGAACAAGATTTGGATGCCTATCACCAAGGTTGCACGCTAGATATGCCATACCAAGCCCAGAAGCAGCGAGTGAAATTAGAGGGACGAGTTCTGAAACACGATGTTTAAGCGTCGCTTTGGGGTAGAAACTCTCTTTTAACCACTTGGCTGTTATATCCCCTTCAGGTTCATGCCAACCGATAAAATTTAGCCCTTCCCCCTCATTATCTTTTACTTGCTCGACATACTCTCTAGTGCAATATGCCGCTTGGGACATCTGAACAAGCCTACGTCCAACCGCATCATCATAAACGTCATTTGCCACTCTAATGGAGACATCGGATTCACGGCGACTAAGATTAGCAATATCATTTCCAAACTGTAAGTTGAGCGTGATATCTGGATAGCGCTCAGAAAACAGCGTTAGGTCATCCATGATTGAAGTCATCGCTATACCGTGAGGCATCGATACATAGACAGTTCCTACTGGGTCAGCATCTCTACCGATAATCATGCGTGAAGCAGACGTCATTTCCTCTTCTACTCTCTCAGCATAAGGCAGTAGCTCTTCACCGATTTGAGTAAGCACCAGCCCCTGCTTAGACCGGTCAAAAAGGCGGCTACCTATTCTCTCTTCCATGACCGAGAGCCGGCGAGTAAGCGTTGTATGGTTAACATGGATACTTTCCGCTCCGCCTCGCAATGTTCCGGCTCGAACAACAGCAAGAAAGAACTTCAGATCATCCCAATTGAAGGCGTAACTTTCACTATTTAACACTTAAACACCTATGGTTCATTTTTGAAACACCATGTCCACTTTTGCCTATATACAGTCCAATTGTCAACCATGCTAACTTAAGCGCATGTCAACAATCACACTAATGGGAAAAAACATGAACACGATTAAAACCGTTTTAATAACTGGTGCTAACGCTGGAATTGGACTTGAAGCTGCTCGTCAGTTAGCACTACATGAAGGCATTAATAAG
>NZ_JAKJSW010000447.1:0-1228 GCF_050337375.1 Vibrio makurazakiensis
GGTGTGTATTTTCCATTTATCTCAGCCATTGCAACCACATCATTTCCGTTTGAATCTTCATAAATAAACGCGAACATTTCTACGCTTTGATTTTCCATATATTTATCTTCTTAATTTCTCATTCTGTTGGGGTTACGACGATTCGAGCCTCTTTTGGTGGCATGATACTTATTGTAAAAGTTACGGGTAGTCGGTGAGGTGTGCTCTTCGGTAGTGTAAGCGTTTTGTAATGTGAAGTTGTTTATATAGCTGGCGTTAAACCATTGAACCAGCTAATGGTTTTGGTGCTTTCAGGAAGGAGTGTTTTGGTTCTCGTTATTTGTAATGGAGCGTAAGCTTTTACGCTTGATAAGTAGGTAGCAGGGGGATGGCATTGATTATGCTTGAGTTTAATTATTGATGGAGTTAAGTGTCAAAATGAGAAAACTGCAACGACGACTTTGTACTGAGATCAAATTATTTGAATTTTAGCCAAAAGAAGCCAATACACTGAAAGCCTTTCTCTACCTGACTTTTCCTCTTAAAAGGTTTTGCCTATCAAGAAAATTGTTGAAATCCATTTAGTAAAATCAAGATTTTAGACAACAATTAACTTAAGGGCATAACCAAGTTATCAAAGTTATTGAGCAGATTAGGGAGAATGATTATGGAATCACTCAAGGTAAAAGACTATATGACACACCAAGCCGTAACATTTACGGTTGATATGCCATTAAGTGCGGCTCTTGATCGTGTGATGAAAACTGACCATATGGGTGGTCCGGTGATCAATGATAAAGAAGAAGTGATCGGTTTTTTGTCAGAGCAGGATCTTTTAGATAAATTAGTGAAAGTGAGCTATTTCTGCCAAGACACCCATCTCGTCGGAGATTGTATGCACCCCGAGGTGCTGGCTGTTTCTCCAGATGTCTCAATCATCGAACTTGCCGATATGATGAAAGTGGGTAAGCCAAAAGTGTACCCTGTTGTGGATAAGAAAAAGCTGGTTGGTATTATCACTCGTCGTGATGTGCTGAGAGCAATTGGCAAGAATATCGAGGATTGCTTCAAGCACCCGGTGTAATATGTTGTTACAGAATGTTATAATTAATAATATACTAAGTATTATTCAAAAGGCGCTGATGCGCCTTTTTCTGTTTTATACATACAAGATTGTTTGTTGGAGAATTAGATGACAGCACAAACGGCAAAGTTTGTTCAAGGCTCAACCATGCGTCATATATTGGTG
>NZ_JAKJSW010000061.1:0-21888 GCF_050337375.1 Vibrio makurazakiensis
ATGTTTAACCGGAACTAATTAGTGGTGGTCATATAGATACGTTGGTGTGACGGGGATCTACAAGAATTAGAGGTTTGGGCTGATTTTTGTCCGATATTTATATTGCTTTAGATTTTTAGTTTTAGTTGGTGCGTCTCATTGAGAGTGTATGATTTGTTAATTGGGATTGGCTTATTTAATTTTGCTGTCAGGGCGATGAGGAGGAAACTCCGCTCATAAATAAATATTTATAGGACAGTATAAAAATGAAAAAGACAGCAGTAGCAGTTGCACTATCTCTAGTAACGGGTTCAGCGTTTGCAGTAGAAGCTTTATCGGGTGATCAATTCACTGTATCTGGTGAGGTTGCAGTTGGTGGTTACTATGACTCTAGCCTTAACGATGATGAAGTTTATAACGGTGGTGTTACCGGTTTTGATATTTTCACTGATTACGAAAACGGCAATATTGTTGGTAAGTTTGGTGGTGAGTTTGATATTGAGAATGACTACGGTACATCTCAGTCGACATTTACAATTACAGATACTTGGGTTGGTTACAAAACTGATTTAGGTGTTGCTTCTATTGGTTACGCAAATGATACTGCACTTGATGCAATTGATGGTGCCGCTGACCAAACAATTGAATTTTTATGGTCTCCTTCTGACGCATCTGACGCTCGCCAAGTCGTTAAATTTGAGGGCAATAAAGAAGGGTTAATTTACGGTATTTCTTATTTTGGAGATCGTAATTACCACGATGAGAACTCTGCAGAACCTGCAATCAAACAAGATGGTATAAATGGCTACTTAGGTTATGGTACTGAGGTGTTTACAGTAAATCTTGGCTACGAAGACAACGGTAAAGCTGAAGGTCATGTGGCTCTTGCTGATCAAACTGATAAGTTGATGATTGTAAACGGTACAGTGACCTCTGGTGATTTTGGTATTGGTGCTACATTCGGAGAAGAAGAGTTTGCRGATGGTACTAAAGTACAACTAGTAAATACTTCTGTTGGTTACACTATGGAGCAAGTTTACCTAGCTGCTGGTTACGTAATCGTAGAAGACACTCGTGAAGCTGTTAACGTTGGTGGTTCTTATGCATTCACTAACAACTTCTCTGCACTAGTTGATATTGCTTACCATGTTTCTGACGAAGGCAAAGTTAAGAACAACATCGAAAAAGGTGATTTAGAGTCGTTTGTTAAACTAGCGTACTCATTCTAATCTCTTTTTGATTTGAATTTATGGCCCTTATTAGGGCCATTTTAAGCTGGATGCTTAAGCAATTAATCCACTGCCTTTTTACCCTCCGGAGCTGGAGGGTTTTTTCGTTTTATRGATTGAAAGAGTTGCTGTCAGGATCTATTGCGCACAAAGTGAATATGCTCACGCTTTGTCATTGAGCTATTAGTGACTATAAGCTTTGCGTGCTCTAATTATGCCAACTGATAGTTGTATAAATTTGTAGGAATACATGCCTCTTACCATTCATTTGAATAACCATTTCAATGTTGAAGTCCTTTCTCATAATCTTATTGTTAGCCAAAAAAACAAGCAGATCTATTTTGCACTCAGTGACCAGTATGCTGAAGAGCTAGATGAACGTTTTCAACTCGCAAAAGTTGTATCACCAATTGAACACCAAGCCAATATACTAGGCGATGGCTTTCAAATGCTTGCACAAACGGGTGGTACAGCAGAGCGACCTATAGACATAGGAAGATGCCCTGATAACAATCTGAGCTACCGTATTTACGATATCGATTCGCCAAAGCGTTTTTACAATTACTTGGTCATCGAGCAGTCAAATGGTTTTACGCTATATGGTTTTACGTCTTGTCGCTCGTTCGCAGGGTATTTCGAGATAGATAAGTTGGGTCAAGATGCGAGCGTAACGGCTCATATTGATGGGGAAAGCGTAAAAGCGCAGGACAGAACTGACAAACAACTTGAAAGCCTTTGTGTATTACATGGCGATACTCTAGAAGCTGTGTATCAGGAATACTGCATCTTAATCAACCAGAACCATCAACCTCGATTTGGTATAACAAAAGCAGCGCCTGTCGGTTGGTGCTCTTGGTATGCTTATTACGCCGATGTTAGTGAGATGGATATTCGAAACAACCTGAAAAGTATGCAGGGGCCATTGAACGATGTTGAGTGGGTGCTATTGGATGATGGCTATCAGGCTTTTATGGGTGATTGGCTTACACCATCAGACAAATTCTCGAATGGTGTAAAAGAGCTTATTGCAGATATAAAGTCACACGGTAAAAAGCCTGCTATTTGGCTAGCTCCCTTTATAGCGCAACCTGAATCAGATCTTTTTCAAAATCACCCTGATTGGTTTGTACGAAGCTTCGATGGTGAGCTGCTCAAAGCTGAGGATGTTACTTATGGTGGTTGGCGTTGTACGCCTTGGTATATTCTCGATACCTCTCATCCTGAGGTTCAGCAGCATCTTGAGCATGTGGTTAAAACGATGCGTGAAGAATGGGGTGTTGAGTTGTTTAAGCTAGACGCCAACTATTGGGGCACACTCAAAGGTTCGCGTTTTATTAAAGGTGTGACTGGAGTTGAAGCCTATCGACTTGGGATGCAAGCGATAGCAAGAGGAGCTGGGGATGGATGGCTATTAGGCTGCAATGCTCCAATGTGGCCATCGCTAGGAGCGGTGGACGCAATGCGCGTTTCTGATGACGTAGAACGCAGACCGGAACGTTTTGAACAAATTGCAAAAGAGACTTTTTACAGAAGTTGGCAACACCGCAAGTTATGGCAAATAGATCCTGACTGCGTAACGTTGACTTCGCTTGCTAACCAAGCAACGGATCGTCATAGCTACGAGTTCCATCGGGATGCAATTTTGGCTTCTGCTGGTTTGCTACTTAGTGGTGATCCGCTGCCTGATATGACCAAGTTTGCTTTGGATACTTTTAACAAGTTGATCGAGAGACAAAAGCTGAATCAACAGAGTACTTCATTCAAGTCTTTGAGCCTCAATCATGCACACCTCAAACTAGATGAGCATAGCCAATTAGATTGTTTATTCAACTTTGACACTGAAGCTAAAGAGTTTACGTTAACGAATGAAAAACCTGTCCATTGGTATGATTACTGGTCTGGCAATAAGCTTACTACTGAACCTAGCTCATGGTTAGAAGTGACAATTAGCGCAGGGCTGTCTTCGAAAGTTATTCTTTCTAAAAGTTAAAGGCGGGCGTTATTTCTTTGCTATTGAAATAGGCGAGGGTTAGTCATTGTTGAAAGTCACTGATTTGAATCGATATCCTTGAATGAATAGTGATACTTAAGGATATCGCTCAAATTATTTTGTTGTGATTTATTAGCGCTCAAACAGGAAGAAATAACCGTAACCCACAACAAGCGCAGGCAAAGCCGAATAAACAGTCGCAACGGCTGCGGCTCTCGGTGCCATTGCTATGGCAGGGAAAAGTGCATCACCATCATTTGAAATCGCGTTAGATATTTGAGCTGATAAAGGCATCACGCCCGAAAGGTATAAGCTTGTTACTAGGATCTGAGGCCCACATCCTGGCAGTAACCCTACCGCTAATCCAACTAGTGGCATCCAAATTCCCCAACCAGACACTAATGCGACGAGGTCTAAATTTGTAAAGAAGATCGAAAGTTCAAACATCAAGAACGCGACGATTACCCATGCGCTTACAAAGTTCGTGTCCTGTGCGGTTTTTTGCATAGGGTGAGATGAGCCTGCTTTTTTATCTTCAGCAACAGTAGACTGATAATCTTTAATGTCTTTAGTTAAAGACCACAGCAGCATGCTAACGATAGCGAGGAGAGCGCCCGCCCATTCAATGGTTGATTCTTGAAGCTGAAATAGTTGGTTAACATCGACCTGGAAAGAGCCGAGTAGAGCAACTACTGTGGCTGGGATTAAGATCCATTTCCAGAATAGACCTTGTAAATTAATCGCTCGATGTTCAAGTTTTGTATGGGTAGTACTGTCAGGGGTCACCAACTCGCTATTGGATTTTGGTCTAAGAAAATCGTCTGCATGAAATAAGTTAACGATTAGGCCGCTTACTGCACCAACAACGATTCCCATAGCAACGATACCAAAACCTATTTTTGGTGAACTGGCGAGTAGTAAGAAAGCTGCGTCACCCATGGTGGAAGTTAACACTGCTACGACGGAGCCAAACCCGACTCGACCATTAATAAATTGTGTCGTAACGACTATTGCCCCGCCACAACCTGGTAAGGCTCCAAGCATGGATGCGAAGACAACTTGATGAGAACGTGAAGAGTGGTAAAGGGCAATTAATTTGTTTTTGCTGCTCATTAGTTTAGAAAGGTGATGATAGATCGCCAAAGTGAAAGCAACGTAACAAGATACAGCCCAAAAAGAATCGGATAATGTAGCCACCGTAATTTCACGCGTCGCGGGTGCTGCAACCAAAGCAATCAATACTATAGGTAATAGCAATCGCTTATATGTGAGTTGAAAGCCAGCGATCGACGGGAGGTTTGTTACGTAGTGATCAAAGTTAAAGGAGTTCATATTCAAACCAATGCAAATGAGAATTATTATCAGTATATGTAAGTGATAATTATTCGCAACTGTGTTTTTTGGTTTTTTGTCACAATCTGAGTGATTTTATGAGACGCTATTTGTATTGCTCTAGCAATTGATCGTATTCCCCTGATTTTTTTATATGGTGTAATCCGATCATAAACTGAACAAGTAACGTGTGTTTATTAGGGTGATCCTTTGCAACAGCAAGATAAACGGGTTTTATCATCAAACTTCGGTCGACGAAGTAGAAAAGGTCAGGATCTAATCCCAATTTGTGTATTGTATGAATGGCTGCTCGTTCGTCTGCAATAATAGCGTCGATACGCTTAGCTCTGAGCTTTCTAATATTGGTAGCTAAATCACTGCCAACTTCTCGTGAGAAGTACTTAGAATTATTGAAATCTTTCCCATAGCCGTATTCTTCTATCACCCCAACAGTCATACCTTTCAATGACTCAAAATCGCGGTATTCGAATTTATTATCTCTCAGTACGATAAATTTTAGATGCACCATTAAATAAGGGACACTGAAAGCTAACGAGTCTGTGCGGTTATTTGACCACCAAACAGAGACCATTGCGTCTTTCTGTAAATGCTTAACTTCCTTGAGTGAACGTAACCAGGGCTTTATTTCCAATTCTAGGGAGTAACCTTGTGAACGATAGGCTGCTGACACTATATCAATGGCTAAACCTGAATTGGCATTACCGAAAACGTAGGGAGGCCAAGTAGCCTGAGTCGCGTGAATTAATTTGTCATTTGAAAGTGTATGAAATGGAAAGAGAAACAACGCTAACGTAAGCACTACTCGGTACATAAATTTCCCCCCTGACAGTACCTTAAGTCTAGACAAGTTATTTAAAGGTGAAGATCAATTTATACGCTTCGTCGAGAGTGGTTAGGGGATATAGGTCGAAAGTTAAAATCTGTTACGTCATAGGGAATGACAAATTTTAAAAATCAGGTAAAGTAATGGGCTTTGTGAGCAAATTTATCTACAAGATAGTAGATTTCAATAGAGTTGAATAGGAAGAAAGATGATTCTAGTTGTCGGTCATAAGAACCCAGATAGCGATAGTATTTGTAGTGCACTAGTGGCAACTGAGCTTTTAAAAGCTCGTGGCCAAGAAGCTATGCCAATCCGCCAAGGCGAAATCAATCGCGAAACTCAGCACATTCTAGAAGTTGCAGATGCGCAATCTCCTGAGCTACGTACTTCAGTAGCAGGTGAAAAAATTTGGCTAGTAGATTACTCAGATCTAGCTCAAGCACCTGATGATGTAGCTGAAGCCGAAATCTTAGGTATCGTCGATCACCACCGTCTAGGTGACGTGATGACAGTAAACCCGATGGAAGCTTGGATCTGGCCTGTAGGCTGTACTAACACAGTTCTATTCAACATGTTCAAGATTGAAGGTCACTCGATCTCTCAACAGATCGCTAAACTTATGATGTCTGCAATTCTTTCAGACACTGTAGGTTTTGCTTCTCCAACTTGTACTCAAAAAGATAAAGATGCAGTTGCTGAACTAGCTGAAATCGCAGACGTTCAAGACGTTGATGCATTCATCAAAGATCTTCTAATTGCGAAAACAAACATCGAAGGTCTTTCTGCAGCTGAACTTGTAGAAAAAGATCTTAAAGGCTACCCATTCAACGGTCGTGACGTTGTTGTAGGTCAAGTTGAACTTGCTACTCTTGAGCRAGTTGATGGCATGATCGAAGCGCTTGAAGCTGACCTTGAAACTCGCTGTGAAAAAGATGGTCTAGCGTTTGCTGCTGTCATGCTAACAGACATCACAACAGCTCAAACTCGTCTTCTTTACAAAGGTGAGTGGGCTGAAAAATTAGTTAAGCACGAAAAAGATGGCTTACTAATGATGGAAAATACACTAAGCCGTAAGAAACAAGGCTGGCCTTGGTTGCAAGCTGAGCTAGTGTAAATTTAGCAATACTTATATTTTGAACGCCCGCTGATTTCAGTGGGCGTTTTTATTTTATCTCGATTATATTGAATCATACCAACCTAGAAAATAGTTGGTAGAATGTACTTTAAATCAAGAACAACTCGGAAGCCCTAGCATGACAAAACAACTCGACGAGAACCAAATCTCTACAATCAGCAAGTACGATGGCGAGCAACGATTAAAATATTGCATTAAAGAGGTAGTTGCGAACCGTGAGATTTGGATTCTGACTGATGAACACGGTTGTGTAATGCTTAACACTGAAGAAGAAGACTGCGTACCTGTATGGCCAAATCAAGAGTTTGCGGAATCTTGGGCAACAGGTGACTGGAAAGAGTGTAAAGCAGAATCAATTTCTTTAAACAAATGGCATAGCCGTTGGACTGTTGGTCTAGAAGATGACGAACTGGCTGTTGTTGTATTCCCTAATGAGCTGGAAGAAGGCGTGATCCTATTCCCTGATGAGTTTGATTTTGAACTTAAAAAGCAGGCGTCAAAACGCTAGTTTTTTAATGGCAGTTTTAGCTATGCTTATACTGCCGTGACCAAGCAATACACCGAATAAGCTTTAACTAATAACCAGCAAGTATGAATAATGGTGCTTGTGAGGATATGGTTGAAGCTTTTTTTAGCACTCCAGTACGTTCGTACCTCTTTAATATTTTTCTCACGGTAGGCTGCAATTGCTGCTGAGTCATGCCGACTTTCAGCTCTGGCTCGTATAAAAGCTTCAATAGTACGACATCAAGTGGAGATAATAGATCATCAGGGGTTTGGTCATTGAAAATTGATGGGTAGGCATCTTCGGAGTCATTAGGTAGCCCAAGCACCTGGGTGATTTCTTCAACTATACAGGCTAATAGTTTTCCATTTTCACGAGCGTGATCCACTGGTATTACAATACCTGCTCGGACGATTTCATTCTTACTATTTGTCGCGTAGCCTGCAGTGCAAATGGCATTTCTTAGATGATCGGTAGACTTCACACCGGTAATATTTGGTACTTCTTCAATCCAACGTGACTCTCGCGTAAATAGCCATTTAATGTTCGCCTGAGACTCATGTTTAACGAGCTGGATGGACAAACCTGTAACTTGCTCTAGATGTTGTAAATGCATTTCAGTGAGCTCTTGATGAAGCTCTTGATCACCGACGCGGTGGTCAATCCATACCTTGAGTGGTTTGTTCCATTTAGAGAGCGGTTTAGAGCCACTGGCGTATTCATTTTTCAATGCGACTTGATAGAACGCGTTTTCAACAAAGGCAGGGTCTAACCAAGTCAATCCGGTTGCCATGGCTAAATTTATTGGAAGAGCAAGAACAACAATAGCTGCAAGCTTTACATTAAGCAGACGAAATAAAAGCATCCTTGCTCCTTCGATAATATTCAATTCTAGTGGCAAGGAGCCTTGAAGAAATGACTTTCAACCAGTCGCTGAGTTATTTGATGCGAAGGGTTAGCAAGAATTTCCTGAGTATCTCCTGATTCCACAACTGAGCCTTCATGCATCACCATGATTTTGTCCGTAATGTGTTTCACAATCCCAATATGCTGAGATACGTAAACAAAAGAAACCCCCATCTCTTCTTGTAGCTCTAGGAACAAGTTGATGATTTGTGAGCGCATTGCCATATCAAGACCGTTTAATGCTTCGTCTGCGACAATAACGGAAGGTTGTAGGATCAAAGCACGTGCAAGACATACCCTTTGCTTTTGGCCTGTAGCCAGCATCTGCGGGTAAAAATAAGCATGCTCGGGAAGCAAACCGACTCGAAGCAAAGTTTCTTTTACACGCTTCATACGAGCTTCTGGCGGCATGTTTGTATTACGTTTTAATGGGCCTTCAAGGATGCGACCGATCTGAATCCTAGGGTTCAATGACGTATTAGGATCTTGGAAAATCATTCGAATCAGCTTACAGCGAGTCGAGTAATCTTTATGTTCCAATTTTTCTCCGTTAACTCGAATTTCACCAGAAGTGGGTTCAACCATTCCTGCGAGCATTCGCGCAAGAGTGGATTTACCAGATCCATTTTGACCGATAAAGCCAATTGTTTGCCCAGCCTCTAAAGTGAAATCTACCGGCTTAACGGCCTGATGTACTTTCTTACGGAAAAGACCAGAACGAGTGGTGAATTCTTTTGCGAGTCCACTGACTTCTAATAAAGCGCTCATGATTTCTTTTTCTTCTCCATGTTTAGAGGAAAGTGACAACTGAACTTATGGTTCTTGATCCGTTTAGTATAGGGGATCTCAACACACTGTTTTTGAGCGTATGGGCAACGTGGCCCTAATCGGCAACCAATAGGTAAGTGCTGCAACGGTGGAATAGAACCAGGAAGAGATTGTAACTTCTCTTTGTGAGGAATCCAGTCACTGAAATCAGGCATCGCTTTGAGTAGAGCCACCGTATAAGGATGCTTAGGCGCGGCAAGTAGCTTACTTGTATCAGCAGACTCGACAGATTGCCCACAGTACATCACAGTAATGCGAGTTGCCCATTGAGTAATGGTAGTTAAATCATGCCCAATTAATACGATCGTTGTATTGCTCAATTGGTTCATGCGGCTTAACAGACGCAGGATTTGAGATTGCGTTATCGGATCTAAATCGTTTGTTGGTTCATCGGCAATCAATATTTTAGGCTTGGTTGCAATGGCCATAGCGATCATAACTTTCTGGCATTCACCGTCAGTGAGCTCGTAAGGGTAGCTTTCCATCAATCGCGTATGATTCTTGATACCGACTTTATGAAGTAGGCCGATAGCTTGCTTTTTACGCCACTTAAATCGCTCCCACCACTTACCTGTAAAAGATGTGGAAGGGATCGACTCGATCAATTGCCGGCCGACTTTTTCGGAAGGATCCAAACATGTTGACGGTTCTTGAAAGATCATCGCAATATCACGAGCAATGACTCGACGCCTTTCTCGTGGTGTAAGTTGGAGTAAGTCTATGTTTCCGAGCCGCATACGGTCAGCGGTAACTTTCCAGTTCTCTTTACAAACTCCGACGATTGCTTTGGCGACTAAACTTTTTCCTGAACCAGATTCACCTACTAAGCCTCGAATTTCCCCTTCAGTAAGAGTAATACTCATACGGTCTACGGCTTTTACGAGCCCTTGAGGTGTTTCAATCTCAATAGTTAGGTGACGAATATCAAGCAATGGCATTATTCGATCCCCGCATTGAGAGCCTGGCGAACGCCTTCTCCGACTAGATTTATCACGATTACCGTGAATAAAATGGCTAGCCCAGGTAGGGTTACAGTCCAAGGAGCAAGGTAGATAAGCTCAACGGAATCACCGAGTATTGAGCCCCATTCAGTACTTGGTGCCTGTGCACCTAAACCTAGAAAGCCTAATGCTGTAATGTCTAGTATCGCGACTGACAGAGCCAGTGTTATTTCGATTGCGATTACCGTCAGTACGTTTGGAAGTATTGAGTTCCACAGCAAGTAGAAATTATTGGCACCGTCTAAACGTGACGCAAGAATGTAGTCTTTTTCTACTTCGGTATGAACTGCTATGTAAACGGAGCGAACAAAGCGAGGAATAAGCGCCAAGCAAAGGGCGAGCAGAATATTGAACTCACCAAATCCTAAGAATGCAACGAAGATAATCGCAAGCAGCAATGATGGGATAGACATAACAGTGTCTAAAAGGTGGTTCAAAGTACTTGAGATAAGGCCTTTGGTCATGCCTGCTAAAACACCGATTAAGCAGCCAATAAACGCTGCAATTGCCGTAATTAGAACAGCAGCACCAAATGTCAGTTGGGAGCCAATAATAAGGCGAGAAAGAATATCTCTGCCTAGGTCATCAGTGCCTAAGAAATACTCAACAGTACCAGCCTGATTCCAAGACGGTGGAACAAGTAGATGGCCTGTTTGCTCTTGTGCATCGTGTGGTGCGAGCCAAGGTGAAGCCAGAGTCACTAAGATAATAAAAGCGAGACACCATAACCCAAACATAGCTAAGTTGTTGGCTTTAAAACTACGCCAAAATCGCTCAAATTGAGTCGGGATCTGTTCTTCTTGGTAAACGTTATTTGTTAGCATACCATTCCTTCCTTACTAACGGGTTCACCATAGCGCCGAATAGATCAGAGAATATATTGGCGGTAAGAACTAAAGTCGCAACAACCATGACACCTGCTTGAATCGAAACATAATCTTGGTTCGATAAGGCATCAAGTAACCAACGTCCAATGCCAGGCCAGTTAAAAATAGACTCTGTAATGATGGCGAGAGTCAGCATACTTGAAAGTTGCACCCCAACTTTAGGAACGATGGGCGGAATTGCATTTCTAAGTACATGTTGAGTTACGATCTCATGGGTCGATAAACCTTTAATTCTCGCCGCGCGGATATAGTTTTGAGTCATCACTTCAGCAACCGATGCTCGCATTAAACGAATAACCTGAGTAGTAGGGGCTAATGCCAATACTAAGCTGGGTAAAATTAGGTGTTGTAATACACTTTCGAAAGCGTAGGCACGGTAACGATGTTCGGAAAGAAACGCATCAATTAGGGCGAAGCCAGTGACGTGTTTAATTTCATAGAGTAGGTCGTAACGTCCGCCAACAGGGAACGCTTCGAAATGAAGAGAAAAAATCATGATCATCAATAACGCGACCCAGAATATAGGTGCGGAATAGCCGGTCATTGATGTAAATGAAATAACCGTATCGACAAACTTGCCCTGTCTCATCCCAGCTAGTGTGCCAACTGGAATACCAATAAATAGTGAAAGAACAAAGGCCACAAAACACAGCTCTAGAGTGGCAGGGAATACCATCATGAGCTCGTCAATAATAGGAACACCATGTTTACTGATACCGAAATTGAATGTCGATAATTCGGTAACGTAAGTTAGCCACCCCGGCCAAAACTCCATGATAGCCCATGGCGAGGTTTGATCTAAACGAAGCAAAGAAAACCCTACAACCGTCAAGATGGCGAGAGTAATGATGAATAGATTAATTCTTCGCAGTGTATACCACAGCATTATTTTGCCCCTCGCTCAATAAGGTCAAATGGTTGAGCATTAAATGGACTTAACCTAAAACCACTCAGTGATTTGTCATGCACTCTAAATTGAACACCATGTGCCAATGGGATAACTGGGAACTCTTCATTAAGTATGTTCTGAGCCTGATGGTATAGGTTGACTCGATGTCTTTGTTGGTTAATTTCTAATGCAAGGTCGAGCAAGAAATCAAAATCAGAATTACACCACATTGATACGTTTAGACCTGCTCGGTCAGAATCACACGAAAGTAATGGTCGTAAGAAGTTATCAGGATCGCCGGTATTACCAATCCAACCTGTAAGCAGAAGGTCGGTTGAGGAAATTGAATCAAGTTGAGTACGGTCAAATCTATCGTCGGTGTATAAAATCAGCTTTATACCAATATCGGCTAGGTTGGCCTGAATGAGTTCTGCTGTTTTTCGAGGACTTGGGTTATAAGCTCGTGGTTCCAGTGGTACCCACATAGAAAGCTCTAGGTCATCTTTAACCTCAGCTTCTTTGAGCAATGCAATGGCGTAGTTTCTGTCATAGCGAACTTGGATACTGTCTTTTTGATATGCCCAAGAGCTTGGTGGAAGCAATGTATAAGCTTTGCTTCCCGTGCCGTAATAAACTGAGTCGAGAATATTCTGGCGGTTAATAGCTAGGTTAAGCGCTTTTCTCACTCTAGAATCAGCTAAGGCAGGGTGTTCTGTATTGATAGCAATAAAAGAGACATTTACCGCAGGGGTTGCGCTTAGCTTCAAATTGTCATTTTTGTGAATGATAGGAATCTGACTAGATATAGGCGAATTCAGTACATCACATTCATTGCGTAGAAGTTTCGCTAAAGTACCTGTACCGCGTTGAGAAGTATCAAACACGACTTGAGCCATTTTAGCTGCCCCACGCCAGTAGCTGTCGTGTCTTTTCAAACGTACTAAATCATTTAACTGAAATTCACTTAGGTAGAAAGGCCCTGTTCCGACAGGCTTCGAGTCAATTAAGTCTTTTTCGTCACTAAGTATTAGCTGTTTCGCATATTCTTCTGAATGAATAACAGCGTAGCTGGTCGCGATGTTATTCAAAAATGAATTGTCAGGGCGGCTCAGCGTGAATTTAACTGTAAGATCATCAATAGCTTGAACATCAACGAGTAGGTTTTGGAAGTCGATTCCTGCAAACCATGGGTAGAGCCCGCCGCCAACGTAATGAAACGGGTGACTACTATCTATGATTCTGCGAAAACTAAACACCACATCTTTGGCATTTAATGTGCGCGTGGGTGTAAACCAATCGGTAGTTTGAAAAGCGACACCTTTACGTAACGTAAATGTGTACTCAGTACCTGATTTATTGGTGCGCCATTTAGTCGCCAAATTAGCAACAGGTCGGTAAGTTCCCGGATCGAGTTGGAGTAAGGTATCAAAGATTTGAGGGCTGAGAGACTCTGAAGTGATGCCGCTATCAACAAGCTGTGGGTTGAAAGTATATGGGTAACCTTGCCCGCAATATACGAACCCATCTTGTCGGATCTTGTCGTGGTCTAGCTCTTCGCCGCAGCCAATAAGCAGGCTAAAAGTCCATAACCCGAACGCGAGTCTTAGTAGTGCTTTCATAGAAAGAAATTTGTTGGGAAACGAGGCATTAACAGCGCCTCAAGATCTGGGTAATTTACCATTTTATTTATTCTGCTCCAATCACTTATCATTAAAGTGTGGTCATTTCTCCGTATTTTGACCGACTATTGAATATTTACGGATCATTCCTCTCAATTGGTGGTAGCTCAAGCCAAGCAGTTCAGCTGCATTCTTTTGGTTATATTTGCTGGTTTCAAGGGCTTGAGTCAGCAATCTAATGTCTTGTTCTTCTTGCCAAGCCTTGTAATCGAGAGGTAAATCAAAAACTTCACTATAAGTATGGTCGTTAGATTCCCCATTGTCATTGTGCGAGTCTCCCCAAGGCTGGTTGAATGGGTCGAAGACTAATTCGTCAATTGGGTAGTCAGCTTTACCGTGTTGATAGATGGCGCGTTCAATCACATTTTTAAGTTCTCGAACATTACCCGGCCAACCATAGTTTAGAAGAGCGTTTTCGGCGTCGTGCGTGAAGCCGACAAATAGGTCAAATTCTAGTTCTCGACACATCTTTATCGCGTAATATTCCGCTAATAATAAGATGTCTTCTTTACGTTCACGCAGTGGAGGTAAAGAAATGACATCAAAAGCCAATCGATCAAGTAAGTCTGCTCTGAAAGTACCTTGCTGCGCCATCTCAGGTAGGTTTGCATTGGTTGCGCACACCAACCTAACATTGGCATTCAGTGCTTTTTGTCCACCGACGCGTTCATATTGTCCGTATTCGATAACACGTAATAGTTTTTCTTGGACAGATAGTGGAGTTGTGGCCAGTTCATCAAGGAACAGAGTTCCGCCTTCCGCTCGCTCAAAGCGACCTTGATGGCGACCCTTTGAACCAGTAAAAGAACCTGATTCGTGACCAAACAACTCCGAATCGATTAATCCTTCACTTAGTGTTGAACAGTTTAGTGATACTAAGGGTTGGTCCCATCGTCTTGAAAGGTAATGGAGACGCTGAGCAATGAGTTCCTTACCCGTACCACGTTCACCAATGATCAGTACAGGACGCTCTATAGGGGCTAGGCGCGAAACTTTGTCGAGTACAGTGAGGAAGGATGGTGATTCGCCAATCAGATTCTGCTGCATGACTTATTTCCCTTTGAGTTGGTGAAATTTACCAAGTGTTGGTTAAATTCATCATACGATGACAGTGGGTAAATCGCTACTATTTTTAAGTGACTGAAAAGCATGAAAAAATAAGTTGGCATGAGACTTGATATATTTAAAATGAAATTAAGTAATCTTGTTTATTTTAGGAGAGTCATTATGGGTATTTTTTCTCGCTTCGCGGACATTGTAAATTCGAACATCAGCTCTCTTTTAGATAAGGCTGAAGATCCTGAAAAAATGATCCGCCTTATTATTCAGGAAATGGAAGACACACTTGTTGAAGTTCGTACAAATTCAGCAAAGGCAATTGCAGATAAGAAAGAGTTATCTCGTAAAGTCGCAGCAATGGATTCACAAATTGCTGATTGGGCACAAAAAGCGACATTAGCACTAACGAAAGGTCGCGAAGATCTCGCACGCTCAGCGCTAATTGAAAAACAAAAACTTGAAGACGTGATTAAAGGTCTACACACTGAACTTACGCTAGTCGAAGAAACTATTGATAAATTGACTGGCGAGATCAGCAAGTTAGAGACAAAAATTACTGAGACGAGAGCTAAACAACAGTCTCTAGCTATTCGTAATCAAACAGCAACGAATCGCCGTAATGTACAAAAGCATTTGCACACGAGCCGAACTCATGAAGCAATGGCTAAATTTGAGCAGTATTCACGTAAAGTAGATGAACTTGAAGCTGAAGCTGATGTGTATGCGAAAAGTGGCAGTGCAAAATCGTTAGACCAAGAATTTGCAGAGCTGCAAGCACAAGATGAAATTGAACAAGAGCTTGCAAAACTGAAGCAACAAGTTGAAAACCGAAATAAATAATTAGGAGTCATATATGTCAACATTTCTTATCGCAGGTCCATTAATTGCGTTTCTGATATTTGTTGCTCCGCTATGGCTGTTTTTACACTACCGCAGTAAGCGTAAGTCAGCGAATGGTTTGTCTGATACCGATATGCAACGCTTAAATGAGTTGTCGGAGCGTGCAGAGTCTATGCAAGCAAGAGTGGTTACGTTAGAAAAGATTCTCGATGCGGAATCTCCAAGTTGGAGAAGAAACTATGAGTAGAGAACTATACCGCGATCCAGTGAATGGCAAAGTGTCTGGTGTTTGTGCTGGCTTAGCGAATTATTTTGGCTTGGAAGTGTGGTTGGTTCGAATCCTAGTTATCTCTGCGGCATTACTGGGTGGAAGCTTTTTAGTTTTGCTAGCGTACATCGCAATGACTTTCATGCTAGAAAAGCAACCAGTGCAATACGAAGAGTCACTAAAAGCAAAGCAAGAACATAAGCTGAAAAATAAGCCTTGGGAGCAAGGACAATCTGCTGAATCCTTACTCGATACCTTAGAAGGAGACTTCAATAAAATGGAGTCGACAGTGAGAACTATGGAAGCGTATGTGACTTCAGATAGCTTCAAAGTAAACCGAGAGTTTAAGAACATTTAGAAAAGCCCCTTGGTTATTCCTAATAGCTTGAGTACACAGTTACCCAAGCTATTATTTTTTATGCGTTTTTTAGTCAATAATATGCCGTTTTTCTGGCTTCAATAAGCTTCTTCATCTATCTTAATAGTTAAATTATTGATATGGATGATCTCAAATGCATAAAGCTGCTGTCGTCTTATTCGCAACCTTAGTTGGTTTATTTGGTTGCGGAAAAGACCTCCCCCCGGTTCCTGAGCCTGATTCTAGGCCCGCCAAGCTTTTCACTGTTTCTGTAGGCAGCAACACTTTTGAAAGACAATTTCCTGCAACAACAGAAGCCGGTGACAAAGCTGTATTAGCGTTTCGTGTTCCCGGACTTCTCCAAAGCATTGATGTTAATGCCGGGCAGATGGTCGAAAAAGGGCAGACTCTCGCTCACCTCAACCCTGATGAGTACACACTTCTTCTAAAGCAAGCGAAAGCAAACTTTAAGCTCGCTGACGTTCAGTACCAACGTTACAAAAAGCTTCGTAAAGATAGAGTTGTCTCTGAACAGGACTTTGACCAAGCGAAAGCAAATCATAATTCAGCTCTTGCTGTTTTAGAGCAAGCGCAAGCTAACCTTCGTTACACTACGCTAGTCGCTCCTTATGAAGGTACCGTTTCAATTATCCCCGCTGAAAATCACGAATACATCAACGCTAAAGAAGGCGTGATGAACATTCAAACAAATCAAGTGCTGAAAGTGGTGTTCTTGCTACCGGATCATCTTCTTAATCGATTTTCTTCCGGTATAGAAAGCACGGCAACCATGACTTTTGATTCTTTCCCTAGTCGTAGTTTCCCTGTCGTTTTCCAGGAAGTAGATACTGAAGCAGATCCAACAACAGGTTCATACAAAGTAACGATGGTAATGGATAGACCGACAGATGTCGGAATATTGCCGGGTATGGCGGGCAGTGTTCGTGTTGTTGCCGACAAAGGGGATGCAACTCAAATTCCAGTTTCGGCTATTTTTGAATCCGAAGGCAAGACGTATGTTTGRCGTGTGAATTCAGACAATCTTGTTGAACAAGTGCAAGTTGAATTAAACGAAAGCCAACAAGTGCTATCGGGTTTGACTGATGGCGATCAAATCGTGACTTCTGGTGTTAGCGGTATTGAAGCTGGCATCAAGGTTCKTGAGTGGATTAAGGAGCGAGGGTTATAATATGAATCATCTAAAATCCATAGCTGCTTTAAGCTCTTTGTTTTTGTTAGCCGGGTGTAGCGAAGGTACAAATGCTCCATCCGAACAGTTACCTAAAGTTAAGATTCAAGTTCTTGAGCAACAGGCTATTACCGATAGCCTTTATTTCCCTGCCGTAGCAAATGCAGCAGAAAAGTCTCACCTGAGTTTTCGTGTTGCAGGTGAAATCAACGTTATCAATGTAAAAGAAGGCTCAAGAGTCGCCAAAGGGGACGTGATCGCTGAAATCGATCCAACCGACTATCAACTTGAAGTGAATAATGCGAGCGCTAGGTACACGGTTGTTGATAGCCAATACCGACGCTCAAGTCCGTTGGTTAAAAAAGGTCTGCTCGCTAAGTCTCAGTTTGATGAAATAGCAGCACAAAGACAGATTGCTTACGCCGAGCTTGAACTTGCGAAATTACATTTGTCGTTCACGACGTTGAAAGCGCCCGTAGACGGCATTATTTCTCGCGTTAGTGTCGATCAGTTTGAGAATATTCAAGTTGGACAGCAAGTGGTGAATATCCACAGTGTGGAAAATGTAGAGGTATTGATTCAACTGCCTGACCGTCTATATGTAAATCAGCCTACCGAGGACGACCTTTCTCGTGTTGAAGCGTTAGTTCGTGTCCCTAGCGGTAATGAATATGACGCTCGTATTAAAGAGTTCACAACAGAGCCTGACCCTAAAACGGGTACATTCACTGTAACGCTGTCTATGCCTATGCCTGAAACAGAATATGTATTAGATGGTATGGCTGTAGAGGTTACTAGCCAAGGCGATGATGTTGGTCTTAATTTGAATGCCGGAGTCCGTATTCCTGTGGAAGCGGTGTTCAATGCAGATGGTGATGCGCTGGATAAATCTCAGTCGTTTGTTTGGGTTTTACAAGACGACAATAGCGTAATGAAGCAAGTTGTTACTGTCGGTAAAGCTAGTACGGACAACTTACAAGTTTTAGAAGGTTTAGAGTTGGGTCAAAAAGTAGTCGTGGCGGGAATTGCGAGGCTAAGAGACGGAATGAAAGTAGAAGTACTGCCTCAGGAGACGATCAATGAGTGATTTGAATAATAAGCCACAAACGGATGATGAGATCACGGGCGTCGCAGCCTACTTCATTCGTAATAAAGTGATTAGCTGGATGCTATCACTGATATTTCTGATTGGCGGTGTATCTGCATTCTTTGGTTTAGGCCGTTTAGAAGACCCTGCTTTTACGATTAAAGATGCAATGGTTGTTACCTCTTACCCTGGAGCAACACCTCAGCAAGTAGAAGAGGAAGTTACGTACCCAATAGAGAAAGCGATTCAACAATTAACTTATGTTGATGAAGTTAACTCTATTTCGAGTCGTGGCTTGTCACAAATTTCTGTGACCATGAAAAACAATTACGGCCCAGACGACTTACCGCAAATTTGGGATGAGTTAAGACGTAAGGTTAATGACTTACAAGGGCAGTTGCCCCCAGGTGTTAATACACCACAAGTTATCGATGACTTTGGTGATGTATACGGTATTTTGCTCGCTGTCACTGGCGATGGGTATAGTTACAAAGAGCTCCTGGATTATATTGACTACCTAAGGCGAGAGCTGGAATTAGTCGATGGGGTCAGTAAAGTTTCGGTATCTGGTGCGCAGCAAGAGCAGGTCTTTATTGAGATATCAATGAAGAAAATCAGCTCCTTAGGACTCTCGCCTAATACTGTCTTTAATTTATTATCGACTCAAAATGTAGTTTCTGATGCTGGTGCAATTCGCATTGGTGATGAATACATTCGAATTCACCCTACCGGTGAGTTTAAAGATGTATCGCAGCTTGGAGACTTAATCCTGACTGAGGGCGGTGCTCAAGGACTTATCTATTTGAAAGACGTAGCCGAAGTCACGAGAGGTTATGTTGAAGTTCCGAGTAACATCATTGGTTATAACGGTAAACTCGCTTTAAACGTCGGTGTTTCGTTTGCTCAAGGCGTCAACGTTGTTGCGATAGGGGAAACATTTGACCGTAGGTTAGCAGAGCTTAAGTTCCAACAGCCTGTGGGAATCGATATTGCAGAAGTTTATAACCAACCTAAAGAAGTTGATAAATCAGTTAGTGGTTTTGTCGTCAGCTTAGGTCAAGCTGTTGCGATTGTTATTATCGTCCTCTTGTTCTTCATGGGGCTGCGTTCCGGCTTATTGATTGGCTTAATACTGTTACTAACAGTATTTGGTACATTTATCTTCATGCAGTATTTCAAAATCGATTTGCAGCGTATCTCACTCGGTGCGTTGGTTATCGCTTTAGGTATGCTGGTGGACAACGCCATAGTGGTGGTCGAAGGGATACTCATAGGAACCCAAAAAGGTCGGACGAGGCTGCAAGCTTCGACTGACATTGTAACGCAGACTAAGTGGCCGCTACTGGGTGCTACGGTGATCGCAGTTACTGCGTTTGCCCCTATTGGTTTGTCAGAAGATGCGACTGGTGAATATTGTGGAACTCTGTTTACCGTTCTATTGATCTCGCTAATGCTAAGTTGGTTTACGGCCATTTCTATCACGCCATTCTTTGCTGATATGTTCTTTAAAGGGCAAAAGTTGCCAGAAGGTGAGGCTGCCGACCCATACAACGGTATGGTCTTTGTTCTTTATAAGAAATTCCTAGAATTTTGTATGAATCGCGCTTGGTTGACGGTTGTTACGCTTGTTGTTGGCTTAGCAGTCAGTCTGTATGGCTTTACTCATGTGAAACAGTCTTTCTTTCCATCATCGACGACTCCACTATTCCAAGTGGATATATGGATGCCAGAAGGCACAGATATTCGAGCAACGAACACAAAACTAAAAGTGTTACAAAGCTGGTTATCAGAGCAAGAAGAAGTGGACCATGTCACCACTACGGCAGGTAAAGGCTTACAGCGTTTCATGCTGACGTATGCACCTGAAAAGAGTTATGCAGCCTACGGTGAAATTACCACCCGCGTGAAGAGTTATGAAGGCTTGCAACCTTTGATGGAGCGCTTTAGAGAGCACATCGAAGCTAGTTTTCCTGAAATCAACTACAAGCTTAAACAAATTGAACTTGGCCCTGGTGGCGGTGCGAAAATTGAAGCGCGTATTGTAGGTTCTGATCCAACAGTATTACGTGGTTTAGCAGCGCAGGTGATGGATATCATGCATGCCGACTCTGGTGCTTTTAATATTCGTCATGATTGGCGCGAACGTACCAAAGTACTAGAACCTCAGTTTAATGAAAGCCAAGCTCGTCGTTACGGTATCACTAAGTCTGATGTAGATGACTTCTTGGCGATGTCATTCTCAGGTAAATCTGTGGGTGTTTATCGTGATGGTACAACGCTAATGCCGATTGTCGCGCGTTTACCGGAAGATGAGCGAGTTGATATTCGTAACATTGAGGGAATGAAAATTTGGAGCCCTGCGTTAAGCGAATATATTCCTCTACAGCAAGTGACCCTAGGTTACGAGTTGGAATGGGAAGACCCTTTGATAATTCGTAAAAACCGTAAGCGCATGCTGACGGTATTTGCAGACCCAGATTTACTAGGTGAAGAAACGGCTTCAACACTGCAAAAACGTTTGATGCCAGCGATTGAAGCGATTGAAATGCCTCCGGGTTATTCATTGGAGTGGGGAGGAGAGTATGAGTCTTCTCGTGATGCACAAGCGTCATTGTTCACAACAATGCCACTTGGTTACTTGTTCATGTTCCTCATTACAGTGTTCTTGTTCAACTCAGTCAAAGAACCTTTGATTGTATGGCTAACCGTTCCGCTGGCTGTTATTGGTGTTACAACGGGGCTGCTCGCATTGAATACCCCATTTGGATTCATGGCTCTACTTGGTTTCTTGAGTTTATCGGGAATGCTGCTGAAAAATGGTATCGTATTGCTTGATCAAATCGAAATAGAAATGAAATCAGGTAAAGATCCGTATGTGGCTGTTGTTGATGCTGCATTGAGTCGTGTACGCCCGGTATGTATGGCTGCGATCACAACCATTTTAGGCATGATCCCACTACTTCCAGATATTTTCTTTAAACCAATGGCGGTAACCATAATGTTCGGTCTAGGTTTTGCTACCGTATTAACATTAATCGTGGTGCCTGTTCTATATAGGATTTTCCACAAGATTAAAGTACCGACTTAAAATACCAAATGAATTAAATGCCCCTTTGTTGGGGCATTTTTATAGGTAACTACAACACATTCATAGGAGTTGTCATGACTGATACAACATGTGCATGGGCAATGAACCATCCATTAGAGCGTGAATATCACGACGCTGAGTGGGGTGTGCCCGTATTCGACGATCAAAAGTTGTTCGAATTCATTACTTTAGAAGGGGCTCAAGCGGGTCTGAGTTGGATCACCATACTTAAGAAGCGTGAAGGCTATCGCAGTGCTTTTTTAAATTACGACTTGGATGCTTTAGCGGCTCTTAATGAAGATAATGTTGCCACGGTCATCGAAAATTTTGACGTGGTTAGACACAAAGGGAAAATTGCATCCGTTTATAGTAATGCTCGAGCGGCAAAAGAATTACAAGAGGAGTTCGGTTCGCTGTCTAATGCGTTATGGCAATTTGTTGATGGGAAACCAGTAATTAACCGTTGGAGCGCAATGGATCAAGTTCCGGCCTCTTCAGAAGTATCAAAAGAGATGAGTAAATTTCTTAAAAAGAGAGGTTTTAAATTCGTCGGAGAAACCATTTGTTATGCTTTCATGCAGGCTACGGGAATGGTTAATGATCATCTAACCTCCTGTCCCAAGGCTAATGTGGAATAGCGTACAGACCATGCCTTTGCACACAGTTTTAAACACTCCGAAGAAGTATTTGGTGCATTGACTTGCATATTTGCTGATTCTGTTTTTATAGTATAGGTGTGTTTTATAAATTGGGTTGAGGTATGAGCTCCCCTGGAATTATCCGATATGTATTACC
>NZ_JAKJSW010000448.1:0-1221 GCF_050337375.1 Vibrio makurazakiensis
TGTTTTAACGATAATCTGGCCATTGCCTACATTTGCATTCTGGGTCGCTATTTTGATGACGGTAGCGGGGCTAGTGACAATTACGAATTCTAAGCCTTTGAAAGTAGCGTTTTCCTTTAACGTAGTTATCGGGGTTATTGTTTTATTGCTGTTAAGCAACTTGCTCGTGAGTTACGTGGCTACATTTGTTTCGTTTAGTAGTCTTGGTTCACTTGTCGTTGATACTCTCAGATTTCCTTTGCTTATCTTATTCGGAGTTGTTGCTTTTCGATTGCCTTGGAAGAAGCAGTAAACACTATGAGCGATAAGTACTAATAGGTTCGGATGATGAAAAAAGGCTGTGTTTGAATGAACACAGCCTTTTTGTTTCAAAGGAAAACTTGCTATACCAGAGGCAACTTATGCAGGCTCAACATTGAAGATAAACTTGTTAATGGCTTTGGCAACGCCATGCTCGTCATTGCTTGCAGTGATGTAATCAGCAATTCTTTTAGTTTCATCCATAGCATTTTCCATCGCAACTCCAACACCTGCGTATTCAAGCATATGGTGATCATTTTCAGCATCACCCATACAAATCACTTCTTCCGCGTTAAAGCCAAGATGTTTCGCTATTGCAGCGATTCCCACACCTTTATTTGAATTTGGATTAAGGAACTCTAGGAAAAAAGGCGCACTCTGTACAATTGTGTATCTAGAGTGAAGCTCTTGAGGTAACTGGCTGATTATTTCTGTTAGCTTACTAGGCTCTGCCACAATCATAGTTTTGATGACTTCGTGGTCATCTTCTAACTGGGAAAAGTCATACTCATTGATCGTTAGTCCATTGATTCGAGCTTCAATCGCTGTGTATTCATTATTTTGCGGAGTGATCAAACCATGAACTTTACTGAACGCATGTACATAGCCGCCAAGTTTTTCGGCTATGTCAGCAATTTCTTTGGCTGACTTGCCATTACTAATTTCGTTGTGGATCACTTCTTTAGTGGATACGTTTTGCACCATAGAGCCGTTATAAAATAGTACAAAATCATCTTCGCCATTGATTTCTAGCTCATCTAACTTACTTTGCATACCTTCTAACGGGCGACCAGAAGCGAGTACAACTTTTACCCCAGCAGCACGTGCAGCGCTGATGGCTTCTTTAGTTTCTTGAGAGATGACTTTTTCACTATTTAATAGAGTGCCATCCATATCAAGTGCGATCAGTTTGTACATAAG
>NZ_JAKJSW010000449.1:0-1183 GCF_050337375.1 Vibrio makurazakiensis
AAATAGATTAGTGGTTAAGAACTTTTTATGGTTAGTTTTCGAGAAGTTTTTTTCGGTATTTTTTGGATATTTTGTAACAATATACACTGCTAGGTACTTAGGTCCAGATAGTCTTGGTAGTATAGTATATTGTTTGTCTATTTCAGCAATGATTGTACCAATCGGTCAATTAGGTTCACAATCAATTGTTTTTGACAGGGCAGCCAAAAAAAGCAAGCTAGTATATTCTCTTATTGAATCTGGAAAAACACCGAGGCTAATTTGTTTTAGTGTAATGGTCTTATTAATTTTCACCATGAATGTTGTTTTTAATAAGGTGGATAATATATTATTATTGCTGGCATTTGTATCCGTATATGCAACAACTATAGATAGCTATAAGCCATATTTTGATGGAATGTTAATGTCAAAAGTAAATGCTATTTATAATCAGATCGGAAGCTTTTCTAGTCAAATAGTTAGGGTCTTCCTAACTAAGATGACAAATGAAACTACAATGTTTATGATCCCATATATTATTCTTAGTGCTATTCCATATGTGTTGAGAAAAGTAAAGTATAATAAAGAAGTTCGAAGCGCACTAGTTTATAAGGAACATAAAAACAGAAAGTTAACGAAATTAACATATACTCTTGGAGCTCCTTTAGCGGTAAGTGGATTTTCAATTGTTATATATACAAAAATCAATGAATTGTTATTAGGTTCTCTTTTAGGAATGAAAGAGGTTGCCATTTTCAATACTTCTGTTTTCTTGAGTAGTTCTTGGGCTTTTATATCTATTTCGTTATTGACGAGTTTGTTAGGGGATTGTCTATCTAAAAAACATAATAAAGAAAATAATTTGTCAAAGGTGTTTTTTATTTTAACGATAGTATCGATGCCATTTATAGTTGTGATATTCATCTTTGGAGATTTTTTGGTAGATTTATTATATGGAAAGGAATTTTCAGAGATGAAAGATATTTTATCCATATTATCTATTTCTTCATTGTTTTCAATTTTTGGTTCTTTTGGTTATAGAGTTATTGTTTCTTATTCTGGTTACAAATTTCTAATGTACAAAATGATTTTTACAGGTTTGATCAGTTTACCTATTTCATATTGCCTTATTTTATATTTTGGACTGGAGGGAGCAGCTATATCTATACTTGTTATAGAGTTTTTTTCATCTACAGTTATTAAC
>NZ_JAKJSW010000450.1:0-1183 GCF_050337375.1 Vibrio makurazakiensis
ACGGTATATTACTCACAACCGACGTTTCTAGCCTACTACTCAATAATGAACAAATCACCCAAAGTGCTGATGAGATAAAGTCCACGATAAAGACTTTTAATCAAGCCTTTGGTGTGAGTTTACCTATCTACAATGTCATTTCTAACATGGGCAGTATCAGCGACTTTTGTCAGTTTTTCTCTGCCTTTGACGAATCGAAAAGAGATGACGTGTTCGGCGCTACCGCTCCATACAACAAACATGGTGGAATCGACGCCGACTGGTTTAATGAAGAATTTGACCATTTGATAAGCCAGTTGATCGCTAACATGAGTAACGCTTTAGCGGGTCAACTTAATCAGGATTACCGTAACTCAATTGCCAGCGCCCCATTTCAATTTGGGCTATTGAAGCAAAGCCTGTGGTTATTCTTAAACCGGCTGTACCGTGGTGAACAACTCAGTGACGCATTGCAATTCCGTGGTTTCTACTTTACACATGATGGTCAAGAGTCTGAACTATCAGACTTGCTAGCCAGTACAGTATCGCTTTCTGTGGGTCATGAATACTACCAGCAGTATGGGCAAATCCCAGTAAGCCAAACTTTGTTCGCACAGCATCTAATGAGCCATGTCATCCTTACCGAACAATCTTTGGTCGGCGTGAACAAACGTAAAGAAAACACCCTTCTTTTCAATCAGATTGCTTTTACTACGGCATGGGTTGGCCTATTAGTTGCCGTATTATTAGTCATTAAGTTTGATTTCGACTATCAAAGTCAAAGAGAAAACCGAGCTGACGCGATGTTAGAACGTTATAAGGAAGCCATTTCAGCATCTCCTTATGACATTGAAAACATGGCAGATAACATTCCAAACCTATATTCCTTACAGAGAATATATAACCTCTACAATCAACCAGAGCCTTGGTACCGCCTTCCTTTCATGCCGAACCCTAGTATTAAGCCTGAAATCGAACAAGCGTACTTCTCGGAGTTACAAAACGTTTTAGTTCCTTCCATGGAGAAAACCCTAGAAAAAGACCTCTTCGTTTACGTTAACCTTGAAGATCAGTCTCGTACTCTATCGCTACTGAACAACTACCGTTTACTCTTTAGCCAGGATCGAACTCATACGGATGAACTGAAAACTTACTACATCAGTACGCTTCAAGATCAAGGTGAAGCCGATAGTGTCAATACAGC
>NZ_JAKJSW010000451.1:0-1173 GCF_050337375.1 Vibrio makurazakiensis
CAATGATAGAAAACACTTTAGGTAAGCCATCAGTGATACAATTGTAGAGAACGACCAAGTGCAATAGCGACTGGCTAATAGGAAGAGAGAAAGTCATGAAGAACTGCAACCAATGTGGTAAATGCTGTATTAAATACGGCGATGGTGATCTCAGTGCAAGCCAAGAAGAAATTGACCTTTGGGAACTGTTTAACCCTGATATTTTTGAATACGTCAGAGGAAGTGAAATTTGGTTTGATCCAAAAACTGGCGAAAGGCTTACGCAATGCCCTTTCCTTGAACTCGCTCCAAAGCGTTCAGAGCAAGAGCCCAATAAATACACTTGTAGTATCTACTTTGATCGCCCAGAAGACTGCCGCCACTACCCTAGCCTTATCGATGAAATGGTTCGGGACGAGTGCGAGATGATTGAATCCGTCGACTTAACGAATCCCAAAAAAGCCCAAAATAGGCTAGATATTCTGATGAAAGACAGTCGTCCGCCAAGTGGATAACCTAAAAGAATCTTCACGATCTTTAACTTCAAAAAAGGCGCTTACTAGCGCCTTTTCCTTCACTCAAATTTCTCACACTTTAATGGTAAACCTCTTTACCAAATCTGACATGTTTAGCGTGTGAAGTCATTTTGCGGAARTCTTGTCGCTCAATCTTGAGCAAAGTTTGATGATCACCGGCTTCGATATACACTTCATCGAGTGTATCGAGTAATTGATCACACACCATCATCATATTGTATGCCTCCCCAATTGGAGGAACTGCGCCGTTATCGCAATCCGAAAACATTCTGTAAACATCTTTTTCTCGGCTCAGCTGAAACTTAGCGTTAAATTTTGCATTAAGAACCGACATACTTACTTTCTTATCAGCAGGCAGTATCGCCATCATATTGTGACCATCATGGTCTTCTAGAACTACAGCTTTAGCTAACTGATTAAGCGGTACTCGTGAAGCTACAGCAGAACTAAGTGAGCCGTTGGTATGCACATGTTCGACCTTTTGGTATTCGATAGACTTTTCTTCAAAGTATCGATTTACTTTTGTTGAAATTGTCATAAGCCCCTCCTGTACTGTAACCAACCTCCTAGTTTTGGCGGCTACATTGAAGCTATATTCCCTTTAACAAGATTAAGTATAGTGCCTATATTTAGCATATTCGGTACACTATCTTTATTG
>NZ_JAKJSW010000452.1:0-1134 GCF_050337375.1 Vibrio makurazakiensis
AATCAGCATCAACAACATCGCCATTTGGTCATCGCCAACTTGACCCGTTAAGTACTCATCCATGATCTGGTTTGCTTGCTCAAAAGTCAGTGGTTTTCTACCACGTTCACCGCGACCAACCGTACGAATACAATCTRAAATAATGCTCATTAATTCTAACTCTCTACTTATTTTTGCAATGGGAGCCAATCCCTAGCTTAATGCTTGTCACACTATGCATTCCCTACTATGGCAAGGCAAATAAAATATAGAGAGATCATGATTTCACGATAAAAGCCATGAGATTTGTATGCTCACTCTTCATTGATACGCTATATCTATATAGTGATAGAACTATTAATTAAGAGCAATTAACGTGGATTCAACCTTCTTCAAAGCGCTGACTAACCACCCAGAAATCATGCCTACGATTTTTGAGTCTTTGCCTGAACCCACTTTTTTAATTAATGCCGATGGCTACTACGTTGAAGCCTGGGGCGGAACAGATACTAAAAGGCACCATAACCCTATGCCTTTAGTCGGCTTACACTTAAACGAAATACTGCCCTCAGATAAAGCCGTATGGTTTGCACAGGTGATAAAAGAGGTATTGGAGTCACATAAAGTCCATGAATTAGAATATGAACTCAACCCTGCTGAACTAAAGTGTTTTGACGGAGTAGATGGCCCAACCGAAAAGCAATTTTTCAGTGCATTTGTTGTCCCTTTAGCGGGCGAAAAACATGTACTGTGGACCATTCGCAATATAACTGAGTACAAGCTAGCCCAACAAGAACTTGCGATTCAACAACAACGACTAGAGCGCCTAAGTAACATTGACCACCTGACTCAATCTTATAACCGGTTCGCTTTAGATAAGTTGCTCCCCGAGGTTCTGGATAAAACCAGAGCAAGACAACACAGTGGAGCGCTATTTATGATCGATATTGATTGCTTTAAAAACCTCAACGATTATTACGGTCACTTACAAGGGGATGAAGCCTTAATAAAAGTAGCGAGTACAATTCAAGAATGGGCAAATGAAGATGGGTATTGTTTTAGATTTGGGGGAGATGAATTTTTGGTATTTCGGGCGAATTTAACAAGAGAACAATGTTATCAAGACGCTTGTGAACTGAGCCAATCTATTAAAGC
>NZ_JAKJSW010000453.1:0-1094 GCF_050337375.1 Vibrio makurazakiensis
TCGTTATTTGGAATAACACCACTTACACCGAATGCTTCAGTAAATACAGTTGAGAAGTTATTTAGTGCACCAACTAAAGCACCGGCACCAAAACCTAGGATTAAGAAACCCATAACAGTTTTAATAGTGCCTTTTAGAATGGTTGAAATATCAGACTTTTGAGCAACTAGACCAATAAACGCAATTAAACCAACCATTATTGCCGGCTCTTTTAATAAGCCGAGCATAAACTCGAAAAAGTTTTCCATAATATTAACCTTACATGAATGCTTTTAATTGTTCTTCAATTGAAGCTTTGTCAAAAATATTTGCAAGGCTAACGATGTTTTCTTTGCCTGCGTCTTTTAGCTGGCTTGCTACGTCAGTTGCTGCAACCCAAATATCCGCATTGCTTGATGCTGCTGATGAAAGATCTTCATGATCTACTTCTGCTTCAAATCCAATTTTCTTCGCAACTTCTTTTACTGCCATTTCCATCATCAGTGAAGTACCAAGGCCGTTACCACATACTACTAGGATCTTTTTCATGTTATTTGTCTCTACTGGAATTAACGGAATGCGAAATTGCATTCTCTATATTTTGTGTAGGAATCATAATGAAATTGAGGGTGAATAGACTGGATCTCCATCACAAAGTCAAAATGAGATTGTGATGGAGATCATACAAAATGAAGCTTTATTGATGCGTATGTCATTAAAACTTGTTGTCATAGAAATGCACAAATATTAAAGAGTGACGGAGATCAAATTAATCTAGGAGTGGATTTGCCATTTATAGAATGGAGTCGAAACAAGACCGAGAAAGTAGTGGTTAAGCATCAAAAAACTTACTTAAACAAAAGCTAAATAGGAGAGTATTAATATAGGTGTTTCATAATAAAGGCGTTATTTTCCATATTCTGTAAGCATTTTCTTAAGCATGCTATTTACGTCTTTCGTTTTCTTACTTCGTTTCGTGAGTTGACTTAAAGAGGTAGGAATTACTTTTTCTGATTTTCCAATTTCATCTTCTTCTTCACTTTTGTTTTTCATTTTTTGTACTGCAGGTAGCAGCATTCTAATTTCTTCATTGTTGGCATTCATTAATACAACAA
>NZ_JAKJSW010000454.1:0-1067 GCF_050337375.1 Vibrio makurazakiensis
ATTCAGATGCCCTTCATTTACAAGAAGCGGCGACCAATGACATTGCTTATGAAGATGTTAATCCATACGCATTACTTTTACCTGCTTCTCCGCATATAGCAGCAAAGCACGATCAAGTTGTTATCGAAGAGTCGGTATTGTCCGATAAGCTTGCGCAGCATAAAAAAGCATCGGACATTGTATTGGTCGAAGGTGCTGGTGGCTGGCGTGTCCCTGTCTCTGATACAGAGTGCTTGTCATCTTGGGTTAAGAAAGAAGAGTTACCAGTAGTATTAACTGTTGGTATCAAGTTAGGGTGCTTAAGCCATGCACTATTAACGGCAGAAGCAATCAGAGCCGACGGCCTTAAGCTCGTAGGTTGGGTTGCTAACCGTATTAATCCAGGTACTGAGCATTACGCCGATATCATCTCTATGCTTGAAGAGAAGTTAGGCGCACCTAAACTTGGTGAGATCCCTTATGTACCAAGAGCTGAGTCAAAAAACATTGGTCAATATATCGATGTTTCTCCACTTCTTGCTCTGTAGTATTTAATCATCGCTAGACTTAAGCTTTAGCATGACTATCAGTAAGGCTTAGTAATTTATTACTAAGCCTTTTTTATTGCTGGAAATCGGTATCTTTCTTGTTAACTTACCGATGACAATCTTCATTTTGAACTCTGTACAATTGCCTCAAATTTTGATTTGTGGATAGCGTCTAAATGAATAAGTCTATATTGATGTCGGGTGCTCTAATATCGGTATCTCCTTTACTTTATGCATCTGAAAGTGCCGACTTAGAGATCGGAATGGCGATTGATCAGCAGCTTAGCGTCGTTGTTGAACTTGATAGTCAATATCGTTTTACTGTCGGAAATGATGGCGCAGCTTTCGATTACATTATTAAACGTGGTGACATTGAAGCCGAGATACCGGTTAGTTGGTATGTGGGAGTGGGCGGTTGGGCTGAATGGGATGACCAATTTGGTGCTCGAGTACCGTTAGGAGTGAAAGTGAACTTTCATGACGGTTGGAATGCTTATGCTCAAGTACACCCAGAGCTCAACTTATATAAAGGACCTGAAC
>NZ_JAKJSW010000455.1:0-1065 GCF_050337375.1 Vibrio makurazakiensis
TGATAATAGAGGCTAAGTGATTGGTATTAGTGTGGTTTTTCTTGGTTTGGATATCAAGATTGAAGCGCCTGAAATTCACTAGGCGCCTCATTATTGCGGATAAATAATCGTTTTTCAGCCTTAGAGCAAACGTGTTCCATAATATAAAGCGTTATTTCTTTTACTCTTTTTACCTAAAGAGCAATGTACTTAGAGAATGATTTACTTAGCGCTATATAGTGTGCTGACGATAGAGGCTACATCGTAAATTGAACGCCTAGATTAAACGATCTTTCTGATTGGTTTCGTTTAGAGGCCTCAAACCCTGCAACAARCCCAAAGACTCTGCCAAATTGGAATACGTTAGTTAGCTTTACTGTGTCTTTGCTGATGTCAAAGAAATCGTGCTGGTAAGAGAGATCCATAAACCAATGTTTTGCAGCTTGAACTCTAGCTCCGGCTTTACAATACGCAGCTTGATCACTGTAGGAGATCGAATCTTTCCTATTCGCTCGGTAGTTTATGACGCCGCAAGAAACAGGAATAGAGAAAGATTGATTAATTGGCGCGTTAACTCCTCCTCCTAAGCTCCACGAATCAATTTCAGAACTGACGCGAGTAATGAAATCAGCGTTACCTTCAATAAATAGGGTATCGGTCACGCCTAACCCCATATCAAGGTATAACCCTCCCATTGATTTTTCTTCGCTGTTCACATACTTAGAGTCAAAGTAAGGTTCCATCGCTTCAGCCTTAAGAGTTGAATGTTTGTATCCAAATCCAATGTGAGACATTTCATTGACAATGTTGCTACTTGCGATTGATGGGAAAGATAGACTGAGGGCTATCAAACTAGGAATAACTCTTTTCATAACACGATTTGCCTATTGGTGAATAACGAGCTGGATCCTAATTTTCTTTGGCGTTTAATTCGAATGAAACTTTGTAAGTTTTGTAAGCTCGATTTTTTGGGAGGGTATGTACTTTAAGGCCGAAAATCAATTCCTTACGTTCGGTCTGAAATAGCCAAGGCTAGGTTCTTATTAATGCTCATCATTAGGGGGATATCTAGATAAACACCTATTT
>NZ_JAKJSW010000456.1:0-1056 GCF_050337375.1 Vibrio makurazakiensis
CTCTATCTGTTCTAAATTACGCTATTTCGTAATTACAGTTAAATGTATATACAAATAAATAGAGTATTATTTAATCCTTGGCAAGTTGATGTTGCGAAAATGTGATCAATAAATAGGATGAAATCCTATATTAGAGTAGAACTTTGGAACTTAATTTGTATCTGGAACCCGGGTGATAGAGTAGAGCAAAGCTGACTAATTTGTCACCGCTCCAGGTGCGTCTATTGAGTAACAAGCAAGGCTCTGAGTCGCCAAGTTCTAATATTACTTTGGTCGTGGGGTCTGGAACTATTGCTTCTACAGTGTGTTCTATAGCGCTGAGAGGACAGTTTTCAGATAAATATTGATTAGGAGTGAGCTGATTAAAATTTTGTTGCAAATAGTTTTTAGCGTAGAGAGGGTTAACCCAGCGAACTTCTCTTTGAATAGGGTTGTTGTCAGAAAAGTGAATGATTTCACTGTAATAAATGTTTGCTCCTAGCATAACGCCTAAACGGGTTGCGACACTTTCATCCGCTTGTATTTCCTTTTGTTGTAGCACCTTACTTTTATACTTCTGACCGCGACTTTCAACTTCTTGGGCAATGTTGCGTATATCTAGCAAAGGTGATTCTGCTTTATCTTTAACGCTACATACAAAAGTACCTAAACGAGGTTTCCGAATTAGTTTTCCTTCGGATACTAGATCCCGAATAGCTTTATTTACGGTCATTCGACTGACAGAGAATTGCTCGGTTAGCTCTAGTTCTGTTGTGATTTGATGACCTACAGGCCACTGGCCACTCGTGATCCTGTCATCGATATACTGCTTTATCTGGAGGTAAAGTGGTGAACTAGGCATAACATGTCCTTTAATTGACTATACAATTAGCTTAACTCATTGATATGAATTTTCAATCGTCGTGGAAAGTTTCTGAGGTGAATACCGTTATTGTGAGGAAAAACTTGAATCCAAAATTTAAAGAAGGCTTACTGCATAGGTTCAAGAAATAATGATAATGAATTGATAAGGTAAGACTATGCTGAAGAAGTTAAAGGCGTCATTGGGTATTGGAT
>NZ_JAKJSW010000062.1:0-21707 GCF_050337375.1 Vibrio makurazakiensis
GCCGCATTAAAGGTTGCTTGGAATAGGCTTGATGCAACGCCTTGTCTGCGATATTTGCTGCTAACGAAAGTGCCGATCACACCAACATGGTCAAAAGAGCATGTGTAGCCCGCGAACGGTTCGACATTTTGGAAACCTGCGACTTCTTGGCTTTCTGGGTGAATAGCCACTTGAAACACACCGCGTTTTGGGAAGTCCAAGATAAATTGCTTTTCTGCATCGACCGAGAAAGGTCGATCAAGGATAGTATGCAAACCTTCTTCAATGATTGGGTTTAATACTTCAGTGATGCCTTTTGCATCGTCGAGTGTTACGGATCGAACAATCCAGTTAATAGCCATTCTGAGTCATTATTCTTATCGTTATTTGGGGGGAGCAGACTAACTTAATGTTGTCCTACTTCCAACCCTGAAGCCACTTATCTTGGTCTTTTAGCTTTATCTCATTGTTCATTTGGACTCGTTTTATCGACCGCCTTATTTGTCCGGCTATCAAAACCTATGTTTTGACGGTCAATATTCAGTCTTATTGCTCAAACGATAAAGAGCGGATTGCTTCTGAAATAGATGGAAAGTGAATTTTGGTTAGGCACATTTCTGCTTTTTGAAATTCATGAGCACGAATCAGTTGAGTAATAGATTCAATGGAGTGATTTTGTGTTTGACTAGATAGCGTCGGTTGATTAGCTCCTGACTTCAATTGTAGTGAGTAACTGACACCGTCTGAATCTATCAGGTAATCATCGTCACCTAATATCATGTCAGAGCACTCTGCGTGAAAGTCGTGCTCGGTTTCTACGTAAATGAGTTCGTCATCGCCGTCGAGCTTTACTAAAGATGGCCACTTGATCATTACTACCTCTGACTCAATAAATTTGAAACGTTTGAGCGATGACTATAAACATTTTTTTACCCAGCGTCATGCATTGTCCGAGCGGCTCAGGCTCGACTTCCCCTACCTTTCGCTAAACAACAATTAAGAATAATGCTGCACGCACCTTGCCAAAATTCGAAGGGTTATCCTATCAATTACCACTAGTATTATCCTGAAAATGAATAATTACTAATGACTATAAGTCATTGGATGAATTTTGGTCTCATTCGTATACTTGGTTCAAACAAAGGATGTTTTTTAAACAATTGAATGTTTCAACTTTACGAAGAGATATGCTCAACATGAAAAAACTTCTACTCGCTTCGCTACTCACTATCAGTACATTGCCGGTCTATTCTCAGTCATTTGATGATACTGATGACATCCTTAACCGCGCATCGCAGATCGAAAATCTTGAATACAAAATGATGGTACAACGTGCCACGCAAACCGCTATTCATTACATGCCAGCAGTCACCCAGATTGATTTTTTGAAAGCGACTCGTCGCGACCTGAATGGCGATTTCAACGATGTGGTTTACGTTAACGAACCTTTTGGTTCTGAAAAAGGCTTCCTTACGGCTAACGACACCACGGCTTATGCTTGGGCAACCACAACCTCTAAAAATGGCCCTGTCGTTATTGAAGTTCCGGCTGCAACAGACAAGGTGAATTACTTTGGCTCGATTGTTAACCAATGGGAGGTGCCGATTACAGATGTGGGGTACAAAGGTGCTGATGAAGGTAAGGGAGGAAAGTATCTATTCTTACCACCAGGTTACGATAATGAACTTGGTACTAAGCAAGAGTTAGAAAACCAAGGTTATTTGGTGTTTGAAACAGACACGTATTTGTATGGCTTTTCGTTCAGACCGTCGTTGACCAATGGAGCAACAGATTTAGATGCGGGTAACTACGCAAAGAGAATCAAAATCTACAACCTTTCGGATGCCAAAAATCCACCAAAAACAGACTACTTAGATGCAACGGATGTCGCGTATGACAGCCTTCCGTATTACAACGAGACGTTCTTCCAAGATATTAATGATGTCATTCAAGAGAACCCTGTTAGAACACAAGATAAGGCGATGGTTTCGTTACTCAAAGATCTTGGTATCGAGAAAGGCAAAAAATTCGACCCGTCAGAAGAGCAGAAAAAAGCGATTCGTGAGGGAGTACTGATGGCGTATGCGCACATGCAGTCGAAATTCGTAGAGCCTGATCAAACGGTTAGCGCGCTATGGAAAGATGAAAATGGCAAACCACTTTCACAATGGTCTTTCTGGAACTTTGGCCCTCAGGCTCAGCTTGGCTTCCCATTTGTTGATGAAAATGAGGTGTTAGTCGATAAGCGTGCAGCGTCGTACTTTTATGTGACTTATTTACCGAAACAACTGGGTGGTTCAACCTTCTACCTAACGGGGCTGCGTGATTCAAAAGGTGAAATGTTAGATGGTAAAGCGACGTATAAGCTCAACGTGCCAGCCGATACGCCAGTTGAAGATTTCTGGTCTGCCATTGTTTACAACATGGAAACCAAGAACTTTGTTAAAGGTGTCGACCGAGTAGGACTATCTTCTCGAAACGCAGACACGATGAAAAAGAATCCAGACGGTTCTTACGACCTGTACTTCGGCCCAGAAGCACCAAAAGGGCAAGAGAATAACTGGGTGCCTACGGGTGGAGAAGATTACTTCTTGTTGTTCCGACTTTACCGACCAACCTCGAAAACATTCTTTAAGAACTGGATGCTAGAAGACATGGAGAAAATCAGTGACTAGCCAGCAATAGAGACTCAACCGTCTCTGGAAATAAATAGCCTCGTGCTTTGCCTTGGTGGAGAACACAAACTGGGGCTGTCTAGGCTATCTGAATCACATTAGATAAGAGAAATTATTATGAAAAAATCCATTATTGCTACGTTACTGATTACTTTAGGTTGTTCATCTTTTGCATTCGCTGAGCCTAAATATAGTGCCCAAGTACCAGAGAGTATCATCACCCCAAATAAGGTTGAGTCAGACTATCTAGGAGAGCTGAACTATACCGATGGCGCACCTACTGAAGAAACGCACACTAAGGTGCAAGACTTTGTTCAAGTCTCCAATGCGGTTCGTGTGTTTCTGTCCGGTATTCCTGTTGCTTCGATACAAGGGTTGCTACTGGGGCACGAAAGTATTGGCATGAAGCCGAACCAAACCATTGCGATTTCTGAAGACAACTTAGACGCCAATAGCCTGTGGTTAACCGCGAATACAACCACACCGTATATCACTTCTGAAATTGATGTGAAAAATGGCCCGGTTGTTCTGGAAATTCCAACCCCAGTACTTGGCTTACTCGACAACGCTGCGTTTAAATATGTAGACCGAATTGGTGTTACCCATCCAGACAATATCGCAAAGTCAGGCAAGTACTTTATCCGCCATTCCTCGTGGGAAGGTGAAGTGCCAGAGGGATACATTGAAATCGTCAGTGAAGGTTATCAGCACTGGTTGTTATTGCGTCTTGTAAGCTCGCCAGATGAAATGCAAGCGAGTATTGCGACGCTGAAAGAGACCACTAAGCTTTACCCGTATGGAGAGAAAGACAACACAGAGTTCATGAATATTTCAGGTGTCGACTACAACACTATTCATGCAATGGATGCGACATTTTACGATGAGGTGAATGCACTCATTCAATACGAACCTACGGCGATTTTTGATGCTGAATGGTTGTCGTTAGCCAAAGATATCGGAATCGAAAAAGGGCAGGAATTTGCTCCCAATAAGCGCATGCAGCAAATCCTGTCGGAAGCGGCCAAAATAGCAACCGCTGAAGCGCGCTCTACCTATTTTCATCCTAAGGAAGAGATGTTTCGCTACGAAGATAGACAATGGTTTACTCCGTTAGTCTCAGGGCATGAATTTAAAGACGCAAATGGGGTTATTGACTCTGATATGCGAGCAACATTTCACTTCATGGCAACGGGAATTACCCCTGATATGGTGACGAAAACCGTAGGTAAAGGTTCGGATTACTTATTGGCAACGCGTGATGCCAATCAGGAAGTGCTAGATGGTAGCCAGCACTACACGGTAACACTGCCGCCGAATGCGCCTGTAGAGAAGTTCTGGTCATTTATGATCTACGATAACCAGACGCGTTCCATGTTAGAAACCGACCAAAAATCTGCGGGTATCGATGGTTTGAGTGAAGACATTAAGAAAAACAGTGATGGTTCTATCACCATACACTTTGCACCTGATGCGCCAAAAGGAATGGAAAACAACTGGGTGCAAACGACGGAAGGGAAAGGTTTTAATATCATTTTCCGTATGTATTCACCGACAGAAAAATGGTTTGATAATTCATGGAAGCCAGGTGACTTTATTAAAGTAAACGAGTAATTCTATCAAAGTAAAGTAGCAGGCTAATCAAGATTGGATACACCTTTAAGTGGGTGTATCTTTTCGTGTTATGGTTAGTTCGTTCTAAACAATGTCGTTGTTCAATACCGCAGAGGGATTATGCAAAAAGATATTTCATATCAATTGAATCGAGTCGACCTGAATTTGCTGGTGGCCTTTGACACATTACTTAGAGAACGCAATGTAACCAATGCTGCAAAGGTATTATTTGTCTCGCAATCAGCCATGAGCCGGAGCTTAAAGCGGTTGAGAGAAACCTTCGATGATCCCCTTTTTATCCGAACCTCTACTGGCCTGACACCGACATCAAAGTCGCTAGAGTTAGGTCAAGAGCTGCAACACATTCTTCCGCAGTTGGGTGCGTTGTTTCAACGTAGTCAATTTGATCCTCGTGAATGTAATGATACCTTTTCGATCTCTTTGCCTACGTTTCTAGGAAGTACCATTCTTCCCAATCTAGCCTTAGGGTTATTTGAAGAAGCTCCTGACGTCAACTTGATAGAAATGGCCGCCAAAAGTAACCCTTACGACTTACTCGACAAAGGGAAGTTAGACTTTGCTATTCATTATTCAAGCTCGCTAGATCAAAAATACCAAGCGACAAAAATAGGAACAATCTATCCCAAACTGTTTGTTCGTAAAGACCACCCGCTGGTTGGAAAAGACACTACTTTAGATGAAATCATGCGATATCCTATAGTCGCTATGAACGTAGAAGAAGACCACAAGCAAGCATTCAACACGCCTCTTCAACAAGTTCTATTACAGTTGGAAAGTGACAAACGCCCAAAACTTCGAAGCACCCAAACTCATGTGTTGATGGAGATCGCGTCTCGTTCAGATGCGGTGATCTTCGGTATGAATGCGTTGAATGCACTACCGGGTTTCGATAGCCAGTTTGTGGATATTTACGATTTTGTAGACAGTAAGCAATATCACGTCGACCTATATTTACTGCAACATCAGCGTACATTTACATCAGCTTCGCATCAGTGGATAGCGTCGAAGTTCAGTGAGTTATTGAAGAGCATACTTTGAAAAATTATCGTTTATCGATATTTTTTTATTGATCATCGTTTGTTTTGATCTTAGTATCCTCCTGTCAACTCAACAGGAACAATAACTATGTCTAACATTCAAAAACAAAGCCGACGTGTTCGCATGCTACTGCAATGTCTTTTTGCACTTGTACCAATCATGGTGTGTTACTTTTGGCTAGCCGTTCAAACTCCCTATGACTTCCTTACTAATATGGGCATTGTTCAGTTTTCTTACGAAATTGAATCTTTTACGACATTGCCATTAACATTGACCACAAGAATCATCGCGATGCTCACAAGTTTGGCCGTGTGGAGCATTGTTTTGTATGCGTTAATGGTTCTGATACGTTTATTCCGTAATTATGAACGCGGAGAAATCTTCTCACTAGAAAATGCAATGTTTTATCAGAAGCTTGGTTACTGCTTGTTTTACTGGGTATTTGGGTCGGTGATCTATGGTGCAGCGATGTCTGTAGTATTGTCGTTCAATAATCCTCCTGGTGAACGAATATTGGCAATTAGTTTTGTCGGCATGGATTTTTTAACCCTGATATTGGGTATGATTATCTTGATCATCTCATGGGTGATGAAAGAGGGTTATATTTTGGCCGACGAACACAGCCACACGATTTAAAGGACTTGTCATGACTATCTGCATTAATTTAGACATTATGATGGCCAAGCGAAAAATGCGATTAAAGACATTGGCAAAAGAAGTAGGGATTACAGAAGCCAACTTGTCGGTGTTAAAGAATGGCAAGGCCAAAGCGGTAAGGCTATCTACACTAGACAAGTTGTGTGAAGTGTTAGAATGCCAACCGGGTGACATATTGGAATTTGAAGCGAACGTTCACCAAGACAGCGTTACAGCTGAATAGCGACTCAGTAAATCGTATTCCCTTATGAAAGCAATGAGTCTCGACGCTATTCGAGACTCATTGGAATCTACTTATACAGGCTCACCAGCCTCATCCTCTTCAACCACTTCGGTTTCTAAGCTTGCCTCGGTTAACCATTTTTTAATAGACGCGCTATTGAGCACGCGCTGTTGATATTGTGATGCCTTTTCTGAAAGCTTGATGCCATAAGTTTTTGCGCGCAGCGCTACAGGGGCGAACATCGCATCAGCAATCGACCACTCACCGAACAACCAGCCTTCTGGGTATTGTTCCATTTGCGTTGACCAAATCGCATCGATACGTGCGATGTCTTTCAATGCGCCACCACTAAGAGTGAGCGCTCTTTTTGCTCGGCAGTTCATTGGCACTTCATTTCTTAGATTGAAGAACCCAGAGTGCATCTCTGCGGAAATTGCTCGTGCATGGGCGCGTTCTGTAACTGAAGTTGGCCACGCAGCACCGTCCAAATAGGCATCGTTCACATATTCGAGAATCGCTAAGGAATCCCACACAGCAACGTCACCATCTACTAGAGTCGGGACTTTCGCAGTCGGTGTTACTGAGGCTAGAGTGTCGTAAAAGTCGGAGGTGAAAAGCTTGAGCTTGATAACTTCTGCATTCAAGTTGTAGTTGTCGAATATTAGCCAAGCGCGCAGTGACCAAGTTGAGTAGTTCTGGTTTCCAATATAAAGCTGCATAGGTGCTTCCTTGCGTTTAGTGGGTATGCTTTTGAGCCTAGGGCATGCATTTGAGCTTAGGGGATTGTATTACTGCGCACTAACGGATAATTTTGATGCAATACATTAATAAAAACGATGGGTTGTTATTTCAATATGGATATTGATGCTTTGCGAGGCTTTCTCGCGTTTGTGGAAACCAGTAGCTTCACGCGAGCTGCCAAACAGATCAATCGCACCCAATCGGCATTTAGCGCGCAGATGCGTAAGTTGGAAGAGGAACTCAACGTCACTCTTTTTCAGAAAGAGGGGCGTAATTTAGTGCTGACTGAAGCGGGTTTAGCCTTGCGTTCCCATGCTGAACAGTTGGTCGCACTCCACAATACCGCTCTTAAGCAAGTTAAGCGTTACGAAGACAAACAACCGCTACGACTCGGCTGCCCTGAAGACTATAACGACACTATTCTGCCAAAAGTCATTCGTTTGCTACAACAAGCAGAGCCAACCTGTTCTATTCAAGTATTCAGCTTACCAAGCATTACGCTCAGAGAGTGGCTTGATGATGGCCGATTAGATGCCGCGATTGTGACCAGAGCACCTGACAGTGAAGAAGGATATTGGCTGACCCATGATGTCGGAGTGTGGATAAGCAGTTCTGATTATGTCTTGGATGACTCTAAGCCTGTCCCTTTGGCTCTATTTCAGACTGACTGTAAATACCACGCCGCGGCGGTAAATGGTTTAACTAAGCAGGGGATACCCTATCAATTACTAGCCTGTAGTAACACGGCTTCAGCGCAGCGTGCAATCGTCAAAGCTGGGTTGGCAATTGGTGCGATGGGCAAGCTCAGTGTCACACCTGATTTGAAGATTCTTGACGACATGCCACCGTTACCTGCGGTAGACATCGTACTGTTGCTCGCGAGTAAGCATCACCCGGTGTTGGACAAAGAGGTGCTTAGCCAACTCGTCGAACTAGATAGAAACGACTAAGTATAGAGACTGCTACTCATAGGCTCATAGATCTATAGACTTATAGGTCAGACTAGGCATGGCGATGGCATGTCTATATTACTGAAGGATACCTAGGCTTTTCAGCTTTCGATAAATCGTGTTACGGCTGATCCCAAGGATCCGCGATGTCTTACTGATGTTCCCTTGATTGGCTTGATATGTTTGTAGCAGGGTATCTTCTACCGTACTTTTTAAATTCGCTTGTGGCGCTGTATCCAATCGCATGCTTGGCGAAGAATAAGTAGTTCCAACAGAGTGTTGAGTCGCAGGCACTAAAGAGGTGAGATGCTGTGCAAGATGGCTAGGTACATGCTCTAAACTGAGCTGCGGTTCGTCACTAGCGAGCAGAGACGCTACCTTTAGTAAGTTATCTAACTCTCGGATATTTCCCGGCCAAGAATAGGTGCACAATAAGCTCATTAAATGCGGACAAATGCTTTGCTCACTTTCTGCGTATTTACGGTGAATATTTTCGATCAGGGCTTGCTTGTCTTGTCGTTGTTGTAGGCTTGGCAAGGTAAAAGCTAAACCATTCAATCGGTAATACAAATCTTGTCTGAACTCTCCAGTGGCGACGAGTTGCTCTAGGTTTTTATGAGTCGCAGCGATGATCTGGCAGTCGACTTGGTAGCTCTGGTTCGAACCAACAGGCACCACGGACTTATCTTGCAGAACATGCAGCAATCGACATTGCGCCTCCAACGGCATATCGGCTATTTCATCCAGAAATAGAATCCCTTTATCGGCCTGGCGAATTTTACCTTGAAAGCCTTTGTTACTCGCACCGGTAAAGGCTCCCGGCGCGTAACCGAATAATTCAGATTCGATAAGATCTTTCGGTAGAGCCCCACAATTGACGGCAACTAAGGGTGAGGATTTGCGCTGGCTCTGTTTGTGTAAGGCTTTAACAAATTCACCTTTACCTACGCCAGTTTCACCTAATATCAATAGGCTGATCCCTTTATCTATTACCTTGTTGGCTTGCTGCCAAGCATGCTCTATTTGTTGTTCTCCATGATGTAAATCGCACGATGCTGAAATCGCTCGGGTGCGCTTCTTTGTTGGTTGTTTGAGGTGCTGCTTTTCAAAGACAAACGGGGCGTCTAATGAAGTTCGGTTGAATAGGGTATCTATGCATTCACCGACGATCGAGGATTGATCAAGTAACTGAGAGGCGACTTGATTATGCGCTAGTACTTCGCCCGCTTCATTAGCAATCACAATACCTTGCCAACCACTGTGTAATAGTGATTTTTGGCAAGCAAGGTCAATACGAGTGGTGCCTTGCGGGATATGATTGAGTAGTTGGTTTTCAATCAGCTGCACCATGTTTTGTACGAGAAGTTGTACTGAAGCTTCATGTTGTTGCTGATCACTGGTGATGTCCAGGACTCCCAACATCTGACCTTGATGATCAAATACCGGACTTGCTGAACAACTGATAAATCGGTGCTGGTGGATAAAGTGTTGTTCGCCAATGATAGACACAGGCTTGGCTTCAACGATAGCTGTACCAATCGCGTTGGTGCCTTTGAGCTGTTCTTGCCAGCACGCTCCAGAGCTGAGTGCAATCGAAGTCAGCTTCTCCTTAAACCGTTCTTGTCCCCAACTCGCTAGAATCACACCTTCAATATCCGTCAGAATTAAACGGCTGTCAGTACGGGCAAACATCTGATTAAACAGCGGTAAAGCAATACGCTCCACTATCTGGATAAGGTCACAAGATTGATGACGTCGCTGTTTGAGTATTGATGGTGACAGGCGAATATCTTCAGGTAGTCGTCTCTGCTTTAGGCCCGCTTCTGTACTGCGATGCCAAGAAGATGAAAGCCAATTTGATGAAGTGTGTTCATGTTGAAGTTGCATGACTGTTCCATGTCGTAACAGTGAGGGTGTACCAAATTGGAACAGTTGAACACTGGAGTCATTTCCATACGTCCGTTCAATGCCAACTCACTTTGGGTTGTAAACGTTTGGTAATCATAGTTTTACAATTTATTAACAACAAGTTTTGGCGTTCTGGCGTGTGATTTGCGTTGTTACTGGTGTGAAGAAAACACGCAGTATCAGTGTTTTAAACAAAAAACATAAACATGGTGGCTTTCGGTGAAGTAGAGGTAATCAACCATTTATGGGTAATCATCGAGAGCGAACCATGAAGCAGTAACTAACGAAAATCGAACAACCAATATTAAAATCAAAGAAGGATCTAACTATGATTTACGCACAGCCGGGTAGTGATAACGCAGTGGTGAACTTTAAACCTCAATACGATAATTTTATCGGTGGTGAGTGGGTGAAACCTGTTAGCGGCGAGTATTTTGATAACACTTCCCCAGTGAATGGTCAGGTGTATTGCCAAGTAGCACGTTCGACCGAGGCAGATATTAGTCTAGCACTTGATGCGGCACATGCAGCTCGTGCAAGTTGGGCTGCGACCAGTGTGACAGAGCGTTCGAACATCCTACTTAAAATTGCTGACCGTATTGAAGCGAACCTAGAAGAAATCGCGGTCGCTGAAACGTGGGAAAACGGCAAGCCAGTGCGTGAAACTTTAGCTGCTGACATTCCTTTGGTTGTCGATCATTTCCGTTATTTCGCGGGTTGTATTCGAGCGCAAGAAGGCAGTGCAGCAGAGCTAGATTCAAACACCGCGAGCTACCATTTTCCTGAACCGATTGGTGTAGTAGGGCAGATCATTCCTTGGAACTTCCCAATTCTAATGGCAGCTTGGAAACTGGCTCCTGCCTTAGCGGCAGGCTGTTGTGTTGTGATGAAGCCAGCAGAACAAACTCCGACTTCTATTTTGGTGATGATGGAGAAAATTGCAGACCTGCTGCCTGCGGGCGTGGTGAATATCGTCAACGGTTTTGGTAGCGAAGCAGGTCAGGCTCTGGCAACCAGTGATCGCTTAGCGAAATTGGCCTTTACTGGTTCAACAGAAGTCGGTCATCATATTCTGAAATGTGCTGCTGAAAGCTTGATCCCATCAACGGTTGAGCTTGGTGGTAAGTCTCCAAATATCTATTTCCCAGATATCTTTGACCACGAAGATGAGTACCTAGACAAGTGTGTCGAAGGTATGCTGCTGGCGTTTTTCAACCAAGGGGAAGTGTGTACTTGTCCTTCACGTGTACTGATCCATGAATCGGTATACGACAAGTTCATCACTAAAGTGGTTGAGCGTGCTCAAACCATCAAACAAGGTAACCCGCTAGATACCGATACTCAGGTTGGCGCACAAGCTTCACGAGAGCAGTTTGATAAGATTCTGAGCTATCTAGAAATTGGTCGTCAAGAAGGTGCGAAAGTACTGACAGGCGGTGAAATCGCGCAGCAACCAGATGATCTCGGTAATGGTTACTATATCCAGCCTACCATGCTTGAAGGACACAACAAGATGCGTGTTTTCCAAGAAGAAATCTTCGGCCCAGTAATCGCGGTAACGACGTTTAAAGATGAAGCGGAAGCGTTAGAGATCGCCAATGATACTGAGTATGGCTTGGGTGCTGGAGTATGGACGCGTGATGCAAATTTAGCGTATCGCATGGGACGCAGAATTGAAGCTGGACGTATTTGGGTGAACTGTTACCACGCGTACCCTGCGCATGCAGCTTTCGGTGGTTACAAAAAATCAGGCATTGGCCGTGAAACACATAAGATGATGCTTGATCACTACCAGAACACTAAGAACCTACTGATTAGCTATGACACGAATCCGCTAGGCTTCTTCTAGTTGAAGGCTTTAAATAATAACAACTCAGTTGGCTAAAAATAGTGTGGCATACACACAAAAATAGAAGTTGATAAAACCAAGCGTCGAACTTTACTGAGTTCGGCGCTTTTTTAATGGTTCACGTTGACTAGAAACATTTGCAATAGATTGGTATTAAATCGTTTTATGAGAGTCTGTCACCAACATTTCGCGCGATCATCAGTACTTCGTCGGCTGAGTAAAGGTTAGAAATGGTGGTTTCAACTTCGGCTTCGAGCACATCTTTATACAGTTTTTGTGCGAAGTTGTCGGCGCGAGTAGTCACCAATACATGCTTCAGTGTTGATTCGTTGCTTGCCAGTTGCTGTTGGACAAGTGATAACGATTCAGTGATTAACCGCTTACCTATGCCTTGACCTTGAGAGTGTTCAGCAACAGCCAGTTGTTCTAGTTCGATAACGGCTTCTGGTCGAAAACCACTTTTTTGAACCCAAATAATATACCCAATGATCTCCCCGTTCTGCTCAGCGATGAAATTCATGAACCTAGGGGCGGCGTTGAGGTTGCATTGAAGCCACTCGTAAGATTGCTTCTGCCTGATGAACGCTGCGCTATGTATCTTCGCTGTCTCTTCAAGGTCGCTTTCTCTCATAAATCTAACGTGCATGATATTCCTTACTTATTGGATGCATGGCTTAATTCATCATATAGCGTTTAGTCAAAGGTCACTTTTTGGAAGTGCGGGTTGCTTACAGCTACTTCTAATACTGAAATTTCGTCCAATATTATTAGCTCTTGTGAGCTTGAGCTCTCCATAGAAACTAAAATACATTCTTCACGATTTTCGTTTCTCTTGGTGTCTTGGGCTGTGCACTCAATGATCTTTCCTGACTTCAAGGTGAGCTTGATGGGGTAGTGATACAAGCAAACTATCTCAATGTAATCGTATTGGTTACAGCTGATCATAAAACTTCCTTACCTATTGACCTATTGACCTATTGACCTATTTGGCTATGTACATCTGCGAAGAGTTATCTAAACGTATCGAATTATGGTGTCGGGGACAAGAAAGGTCGCTGAACTCAGTGTAGAAAATCCTTCGTATTATTCTCGCAGTTAGAGTCGAATCAACGTATATCCTTGATCCTGGTATTGCTGAATGGCGATTGGAGCACGCTCTACCACACCAATATGTTCGGCGAAATCTTCAGGGGTGTTCCCGTTCCACGATGCGTGGGTGGCACACACTTCTACTGAAATACCACTGTTCACTAAAGACTTGGTTAAGTCGTGAATATTTGTATGGGTAGAGGCGTTTTCATCAAGCAATGTGAATTGTTCTGAACCATGACTCACAACGGCCACGTCAATGTTTGGGTGACGGCTTTTTAGCTGAGCCGAGTAGTCTTCAATATCTTTCAGTAGCGTACTAAAGGTATCGTTCTGCCATTCCATTATCTCGAATACGACACCTGTTGGAGGCATTTTTGAGCTTAAAATTTCACTTACTGCTGGGTTGGTTTGTGCAATTGCTGCAGGGGTGAATAACAGTAGTATCACCAGTTTTAATCTCGTTAGTACATTCATTGTTGTCTGTCTTCCTAAGTGAAGGGAGTAACAGTATTCAATTGCACTGATTGAACAGCAATCGAGTAATTGTTGCAAAACCGCACATAACGTTAATACGTTTACAGCGATTAAAATTGGAGGGGAAAAAGCGCGCCGAATATTTTAATGGTGAATCATTAACTTAAAAATTAAAGCTCAAGAGTGGCTTCGAGGTCCGGGTTAAAACGAAGAGGGAGCAAGCTTTCGCTGTATTCACTACCCTAACTCGAAAGTAGGACTATACTCAAACCGACCCCGAGGTCTAGAAGTTCGTTAGTTAGGCTATTTACAATAAAAAATAATATGGATATTGAAATGAAAACGAATAATCACATTTACTTGGAGGAGTCGAAMTCTATCGTGGTGTTACGAAATAGGTTTCTTTGCCTGTGTAATCAAGATTTGACTGCGAATGTACCGCTGAGTCATGTAAAACTTGATGATAAAACACAAACGATTAAGTTGAGCAGAACGGACTCTTTACCACTTAAGTCACGAGATTATAGGGTGCTTACCAACTTTATTGAGCGCCAGAGAGTACACCAAAGGTAATCGATTCTGGCGAAACCATTTCATAAGCATGCGTATTTACGCATGCTTTTTTGTATGGGGGAGAAGCGTAACAAGTGATTGGTGCTAGTTAAATCAACGCTCTTGTTTGTTGGAGTTTTGGGGAGCGAACGAAGCCGATAACTTAAAGCCGATGGCATAAGCAATGACAGCAACGCCCACAAACAACATTCCAGAATAGGCATAGCCCACATATTTAGAAACACCGAAGCCCATCACTAAACTAAATACAATGTCATTGAAGGCTTGAACTGGCCACTGACTAACAGGGAATGAACTGTCGACCACAAGATAGATCAGGCCGACAATACTTAACATAGCGGCGGCGAGGCTAGAGATAATTTGCTTGTTCATGTGATTACCTAAATTAATGATAACGAAAGTATCTTAGCTAAGTTCTGATTGCGAAAAGAAGACTTCATGCTTGCTGTACACACCATGGTTTTTGTCTAAATGCGTAAGCGCTAGGCCGTCTTTTGTGACTAGAGAACTTACGAGCTGGCGGTTGAATAATGCGGTGTTCTCATCGTGAATATACTCATTGATATCAATCCATTTGGCTTCTGCAATCTCGTCGGTGTCTTGTATCGAGATGTCGTAGGATAGAGCGGTCAGACGGCAAACAAAATATAAGTTCGATTTACCAAACTGGTATGGGTGACGAGTCGCCATTCCCACCACCGATTCGAAACGAGCTTTAATTCCCGTTTCTTCGTATGTCTCTCGAACAACCGCTTCTGCAATCTCTTCGGCAAGTTCAATATGACCGCCAGGTAGCTTGAACTCAGTTCTTCCTTGCTCTCGGATCACTAATACTTGATTGTTGTCGTTGGTGATAAGCGCGCCAGCACCTAACGTATGAGTGGGTATAAAAGGAACAAACTCAACGGATTCAGCGCGGTGTATAAGAGTAATTTCATGCTCTAAACAGTTATGAAATATGAAGCCTAATTCGGTAGCAAACTTAATCAGATTAGAGCTCTCGATAGGAAGCGTTATCCACGTTATCCCTTTTTTATTTTGCGAAGAAAACTGCACAATACTTGCAAGCTGGCTAGCAAAGTCATTCTCGTTATTTGGGATGCTGATAGGATCAATGATGATCCCGTTAAATTGGTCGAGTTTGAATTCCACAACGTGTCCTTGCGAGTTGAACAGTTTGTCTATTAGGTCGAGCTGTATATTAGATCGAGAAGCGTCGACTTGAAAAAGCTATTTTGATTTTAAGTTGTCTAGCACATCAGTAAGAGATGGCAAAATAGTATGCCCAAGCATTTTTACTTCTGCACAAGGTTCAACTAAGTCTGGGATCTGGTAAGTGACCATATCTGCTGCGACAGCGGCTCGTGTACCATTATTTGAATCTTCAAATGCTAAACATAGCTCGGGTTTCACCCCTAGGCGCTTCGCTGCTAATAGATAAATTTCTGGGTGAGGTTTACCGTGCTTGACTTCACAGCCTGTGCTTAATGAATCGAAGTATTGGTCGAGCCCCGATAAACGAAGTTTAATCTCAGCGACGTCCTTTTGGGTCGATGTTGCGACAGCCGTTGGAATATTATTGGCCTTTAACCATTGTAAAAGTTCAACCACGCCTTCTTTTACAGGAATAGCTTGGTGTTTAACAACGGCATTGTAGCGTTCGCGCCACTCAGCATTTAACGCCGGGTAGTCGAGAGTTGGACCGTAACCTTCGCGGAGAATTTTTTCTATGCCGGCAGAGTTACAACCAATAATTGTCAGATAAACATCTTCCAAAAATTCTACATTCTGAGCTTCACACGCTTCCTGGAAAATGCGCTTACATACTCGTTCAGTATCGAGGAGTAACCCATCCATATCAAAAATGGCGGCTTGAAAATTCATATCAGTACTTCTTATCTGTATTCTGAGAAGCCCGCATTCTTACATAAGGGCGCGCTATCTTCTAGATGAAAGCGCAATGCTTTCAGTCATTATTAGATTATAGACTCCGAGTGATAATGCCGTTTTATACGCAAGTGAATAATCAGTCAGAAGAACCAACCTGTACGGAAAGATACACCAACAATAACGAAAAGGACGGAGAGAATGGTGACTGGAATAATATGCCAGGCCATCGTTTTAAGTGTGTCTGGTGTCAAATTGGGGATGACTCTAAACCTTGCACTCAGTGCGAAGCAGAACGTGGTAAACAGCAGTGAAAACTTTAGCCACAGAACATGTGTTATAGGGTGACTAAAATTCGTCCATTGTGAAAAATCTGGCAGCATGTGAAAGGCAAGCAGGACGCCAGTAATGATTTGAATGATCAGAGCTGGCATGCCGATTTTTTCGTAAACAGACTCAAACTCAAGTAACGCTTCAGGGGATCGTTGGCGCAAAACTCGTGGAAGAACCACAACCGAAAGTACGATATGTCCGCCAGTCCAAATGGTTGCACCGATGACATGCAGCAGTAATAGTATTCCAAACATAATCTAGCCACTCTAAGAAATGAATCTCTAGACTACCTTAATGAGAATTATTAACACATGTGCGATATCAATGTATTCCCTATTTTATAAAGTTAGAAAATGCTTGGGCTTGAATTATTCGCCCGTTCTATATTGGGATTTGAGCTAGGTTAAAGTGAGCTCGTTGCGCCACTCACTTTAACCATAACCTTGAACGTATTGAATGAAGAGTTAGTCGAGTTTTCTAAACTGATCAACGAGTTGGCCTTGTGAATCTAAACAATCCACGAGGTTTTGGCATTCATCACTGGTGTCACTTGCTAGGATGTTAGTTGCGGCACATGACTCGCTAATGGACTGCACGCTGGTGTTCATATCCTCGGTGACTCGCGCCATTTCTTCAACGGCTGTTGCTATCTGTCCATTTCGATCGGATATGTCAGAAACCTGATGGGATAATATGTCGAGTTTTTCGCCTGAAACCTCGGCGCTTTCCACACAGATTTTAGAGAGTTGACTCCCTTCTTGCATGGAAGTCACGGCTTGCTGAGTGCTGGTTTGAATATGGCCAATAACACTTTGAATCTCTTTGGTAGACTCATGGCTTCGTTGCGCCAGTGTTCGAACTTCGTCTGCTACAACCGCAAACCCCCGGCCTTGTTCACCCGCTCGGGCTGCTTCTATCGCGGCATTCAGCGCTAATAGGTTTGTCTGCTCTGCGATGCCTTGGATCACGACGAGTACATCACCAATGGTTTTCCCGTGAGCTTCGAGTTGAGAAATGACCTCTGAAGCTTCACTTAATTGTGTGGAAAGCTGCTGAATAGACTCAACCGTTTGATTTACGGATTCGATACCTTCGCTTGCGGCAGTATGTGCGCTGTCTGTTGCGTCTGAAGCACTTTGGGCATTTTGGGCAATTTCGTTGGCAGTGGAGTGCATTTCATTAATTGCAGCAGCAACTTGTTCTGTCTCGTGAGCTTGTCCTTCAAGGTTTGTTGCTGTCGTCCCACAGTTGGTGGATGAGGATTCAGCAGCCGAGCCTATTTGTTCGTTTGAATCTTGAATTCTTCCGACTACAGCGTTCAGTTCTGATTGGCGCATTTTGAGTGCGAGTTGGACCTCTGAAATATCATCAACATGTTTCGTGTAGACAAGCTCCATTAAAGGATTGTCGAACACTTTCCGCGCTTGCCCTGATAGAGCTTCTAGTCGACGTGTCGTGCTGTAAGCGACAAGTACCCCCGAGAAAAATAGAATCCATAGGCCGACACCTGGTACAAAACTGTTGGCGACGAGCGATAGAATCATAGCTGCTATTAAGCCTAGAGTGATTCTTTGCCACAGACGCGTTCTTGGTAGCTTGAGTTGAATAGGCGTCTTGCCAGCGCGGATCTGCGCATACAGTTTTTCAGCATTTTCAACATTCTCTCTGCTTGGACACAGCCTTACAGATTGATACTCCACCACTTTGCCGTTTTGTCGGATAGGTGATGCGAATGCATCTACCCAGTAATGATCGCCATTTTTACAGCGATTTTTTACCATCCCCATCCATGAATTTCCTTCCTTTAAGTGTTTCCAAAGGTTGGCGAAAGCTTCAGGAGGCATGTCAGGGTGTCGAACAATATTGTGTGGTTGACCGACTAATTCTTCTAGAGTGTAACCAGCAACATCACAGAATTCTTTACTGGCATAAGTGATATGGCTAGATGGGCTGGTGACTGAAAGTAAATTGAAGCTAGGAGGAAATTTCACTTCCTTTTGAGTAACTGGCTGATTAATACGCATAAATGCCTCTGTGTTTGCTTCTATCGCTTTTCCACCTGTCAAAGTGTTTAAAGGGAGGTGGAAGAAATAATTATTATTTGAATAGTTAAGTTCTAGTTCGGATCAGAGCGTTCCTCAAACAAAAACCGTTCAGAAAACAAATTATTTACTATTCTATTAGTAGCGTGCAGGCAAGGTTTATGAAACCGGATGAATTAGAGTCGACCGTTTTCTATATAGAAGTGCCTCGTCACCAATCACGGGGAAAGAAAAATGTCATTAAACTCAAGTACATTCACAGTTGTTGATACTGAATCGCTGCTGAAGCTGCATGATTTAACCGAAACGGACCTAGCTTTGATCAGAAAGTTCGGGCAGATAATGATTCCAAGGTTGGATGAATATGTTAAGCATTTTTATGATTGGTTAGACCAAATGCCGGAGTATGAACAATTCTTTTCTGACCAGCAAAAGTTGGCTCGTGTAAAAGATGCGCAAACTCGATACTGGCAGTCTTTTTTTATGGCCAAGGTGGATGATCAGTACGTGCAAAGCCGACGCGATGTTGGAGAAGTGCATGCCCGTATTGGGTTGCCGTTGCCTAGCTACTTTGCCAGCATGAATATCTCTATGGTGATTTACACCAAACGAATGTATGACGGCAGTTTATACAGTGATGAATACAGCTCTTTAGTGACCGCGTTTACCAAACTGCTTCATTTCGATACCACTCTAGTTGTAGAAACTTACTCTCGTTTGATTAACAAGAGAATTGCGGAACAAAGTGAAGCCTTACTCGCGATGTCGACCCCAGTAACCATGATTTGGGAAGATATTTTGATGCTCCCGATCGTTGGTATCATTGATTCCAAACGTGCTCAAGACATCATGACCACAGTGTTGAATAAAATAGCGGATAATCGAGCGAAGATTCTCATTATGGATATTTCCGGTGTGGCAGTTGTCGACACTGCGGTCGCCAACCACTTCATTAAAATTACTAAAGCCACCAAGCTAATGGGTTGTGAATGCTTGGTTTCTGGTGTCTCGCCATCATTAGCTCAAACTATGGTTCATCTTGGCATTAATGTCGGCGAAGTGTGCACGAACGCAACATTACGTGATGCTCTAGAGAATGCATTTAAAATACTAGAGTTGAATATTCGCCCTCTAAATGAGCCTAATTAGAATATGCAACGTGTCATCGCCATTAATAAAATAGAACACGCTCTCGTTGTGTCTATTCAGGTAGATCTGACATTAAGTTTGTTAGAGAGCTTCCGTTTACAGCTACTCGAACAAGTTAGAAATAATGCTATTAAAGGTGTTTTGTTAGACATGTCGGGCGTAAAAATCTTTAGCCGTGAAGATATGACAGAACTTGTCAACATTGCTCATATGGTTAGCGTAATGGGGAAAAAGTGTATCTTTGTGGGGTTAAGACCTGGTGCGGTAATGGGCTTGATTGAAATTAACTTTAATGTTGATGAGATTGACTCAGAGGCAAACTTAGAGCGCGGATTACAGCGCTTGCTTGACTGAGCGTGAGGTATTTATGAATTCTCAAGCATCACAGAGTTGCGATAGCTTTTTTATCTATACGGAAGCGGATGTGATGTCAGCGGTAATGAGTACTTATATCTATACGAAAAATTTGGGTTTTTCTATTGCTTTAATGAGTGAAGTATCGACATCCGTCTCTGAGCTAGCGACCAACGTTGTTAAATATGCTTGTGGAGGAGTGGTGGAAATATCGTCGGTGGAGAGTTGTGGAAAAACAGGTGTGAAAATAGTCGTTAAAGATAGTGGTACGGGGATCCCTGATATTCCTTTAGCGTTATCCGACAATTTTTCGACAGAAGGCTCTCTAGGTTTGGGGCTTCCCGGAGTCAAAAGAATGATGGATGAATTTAGTATTGAATCATCGCCTGAGCACGGCACAAAAATTGTGATCGTAAAGTGGAATTCAGGCTATGGGCTTTAGGCACTACTCAAGGATTGAGCCTTACACTGGAGAAGTTGTGTCTGGTGATGGCTTTGTCGTGCTAGAAAACAACTCTGACTTGTTAGTGACTATTATCGATGTGCTTGGGCATGGAGAAAAGGCAGCTAAGTTGGCTCGTGAAATGGAGATATTCATTAAGGATAACTTCAGCTTTGATATCCTCTGGCTGATGTCTGAATTACATCTGCAATTTATTGAGCGGCAAGGTGCAGCGGTAACAATGGTTTATTTTTGTCGGAAGACGATGACCATTAAAGGGCTGGGAGTCGGGAATACACTTGTTCGAAAGTGTGGGGAACCTTGGCAGTCGTTCCATGCTCAACCCGGAATAGTCGGTGAGTTACTGCCGCATTTACGTTGTTTTACTAGCCCTTTCAAATCAGGCGATGTGTTCTTATTTACCACCGACGGAATAAAAGAAAACATTAATTCAGAAGAATGCCTTTCGGTTCAATACCAATCATTACAAATATTCACTCATTACTTATTTGATAACTTCAGCAAGCAATACGATGACTCCACCGTCATTGTGGTGAGGTACGATGATGAGTAAGCAAGTAACACTAGATTTATATCGCAATGAAGTCAGTACCTTAGTACTACGACGCAAGTTGATGTCTATTTTTCAGGCGCTTGGATTTAGCCTCTTTGAGCAAGATACTTTAATGCTTAAAAGTGGTGAATTAATTCACTATTTAGTTGAGTCATCAGTGCATATCACATTGAACGTTTCGATAAGCAATGAAGTGATCACCGTAGAAGCGAATTTGCCGATGTCGGATGGTACAGGCAAGTTTTTGTCGGAGTTGAATTTGTGCATCGATGTTTATAGCGCTTCTTTTGTATGGAACTTACCTGCGAAATCCAATATGTCCGAGTCGGATATCGACAACTTATTTTCGCGGATTAAAGAGCAAAGTAGCGAAGAGTTAATGATCGAGCTTAAAGCTCGTAATCAAGAGTTAGCAGCTCATAAAGATGGGTTGGAAAAAGAAATCGAGAGCCGTACTCATGATCTTCGAATGAGTGAAGAGTTGTCACGAACCATCATTGATGGCGCGCCATCAAGTGTCGCGATTATTGATTCGATGGGGCGGATTTTGTTATGGAACAAAACGGCAGAGATCGTGTATGGCTTTACCGTTCAAGAAGCTTTAGGTCAAAATTTATTAACGCTCTTAAAAATGGAGCTTCCGAATACGATCAAAGAGGTTTTTTCCAGACCTTTAACAATTGAAGATCATGAAAAGGTCGTCGGTGGTTTTTTTGAACTCGATACTTATACGCATAGAGGAAAAGTTATTCCCATTGATCTTGGTATTTCGATTTTTAAATTGAATGATAAGTGCCAAGCCGCCATGTTTTTACGTGATGTCTCTTCACGAAAGCTAGTTGAAGATCAGCTGAATGAAGCGAGAAATAAAGCGGAAGAAGCTGTAGAAGTTAAGTCGATGTTTTTGGCGAATATGAGCCATGAAATTCGCACACCAATGAATGCGATCATAGGGATGTCTCACCTAGCTTTAAAAACCGATCTTAACGTAAAGCAGCATGATTATGTCTCCAAAATTAACACTTCGGCCACCCTGCTATTGGGCATCATCAACGACATTCTTGATTTCAGCAAGATAGAAGCGGGTAAGTTATCTATTGAGACAATTGAGTTCTATTTAGATGACGTATTAAGA
>NZ_JAKJSW010000457.1:0-1047 GCF_050337375.1 Vibrio makurazakiensis
GTATGATATTTCTATTACTACGATGCATGAGGCTTGGTTTCCTGGTAGCGAAAACTTTATTGGATTAGACGAAAAGTATTCAGTAAGCCACGCCGGCACAGCGAGAAAGTATCAAGGTGATTCCATAGATATTGCTTTTGTGACTGATTTTTCGGGTTCAATGGATTACTGGTGGGGTACAAAGAAAAAATATCAAGAGGTACAAGATATAATTTCAAACGTGCTTGTTGAATTGGAGAAGTTTAATCAAGAAAACGCTTCGCCGGACGAGCTGAATAAGGTCGCCCTGATCCCTTTCGCTGAATATTCTGTCGATGCAGTAGGCGATAATTGCAAAGGTAGTCGGAGTAAGAGAAAAATCTATTATTCTGACCAAATTGTCTATGGAGGCAATAAAAAACAGAGGGCGAAAAATACAGTTGCCGATTTATGGCAAGTAAAAGGATCTGATGAACGCTGCGATAAAGCTTCAAAATACGATTATTACACTACTCCATTGACGTCTGACTTAGCGAGCGTTGAGCGTGATATTAATAGTTTTTCACCATATGGAGGGACTGCCTCTTATCAAGGCATTATTCGTGCTGCTCAGGTTTTAAAAGCTACGAATGATCCAAACCCAAGGAGGTTGATCGTTATTCTTTCTGATGGTGACGACAACGATTCGGATATGACTAGTGCGTTGGTAGAAAAGGGGATGTGCACTGAAATTATCGATGGGCTGAGTGCTGACAGAACTGTTTCTGGGCGTCCAGTGACTGCACAACTTGCTTTGATTGGATTTACTTATGATGTCAGCGACAACAAAGCATTAGCTCAATGTGTTGGCGAAAGCAACGTTTACGATGCCTCTAACCCAGATGAACTATTGGAAATTATTCTCAACCTGATTTCAGAAGAAATTGGACATATTAAGTAGTAGGAAAGTTCATGAATCCACTAAAGTATTTATTTATTACTCTCATCTTCTTCGTGTATAGCACTGTGAGTGTAGCTGAAGAAAAAGAATCCATGTTTAACGAGTATTGTGCAAAAGAAGGGACAGAT
>NZ_JAKJSW010000458.1:0-1032 GCF_050337375.1 Vibrio makurazakiensis
ATATTAGTAAGCGTTAATTAGAAAACTATAACTTAGGTAAGATAAAGAGAGTAGTTTGATGAGTCGTTGAGTAGGAACCACTTTGTATTTATAAGGTGGTAAGAAGAAAGGATAAGTCAGACATTTTATGAATATGATAATTACTGAGTTGAGAGGTAATCGTATTCATTGATTTGCCATCATTAATATATAAACCTGGCAACATAATAACCTTATTAATGTATAGGGTTATTGATAATAAAAAAGCCACCAAATATCACTATTTGATGGCAAAAATGCAATTCGAATGGGAGAACGAATGACTTGCAATAAAATTGGTGCAACGAAAAGGCAGTGTTGCGATATTAAAATTTGAAATTTAGTAAATCGAGCCGATTAAACCAACTCAGCTAACATTGTGTCAGAGTATTCAGTTAAAGCATCCCCCGCTTTTAGCTTGGCAACGTAGTCAGGGTTTGCAATAAGTGGACGACCAATAGCGATTAAATCGAATTTGTTTGCTTCAATTGCCTGGCTACCTGTTTCAGCTGTGTAACTACCAACACCCACTAGCGTTTTACTGTAGTTGGCGCGTAGGTATTCAGACGCTGTTCCACCTAAGTAATCAAATGTCATTGAGTCATCGAAGATACCAAGGTGCAAATACGCTAAGTCACGTTTCTCCAACTCCTCTAAGAAGTAGTCGAATACTTCACGGTCACGTGGGTCCGCTTCAATATTGAAATAAGCACCAGGCGAAACGCGCAATGCAGTTTTGTCTTTGCCAATACGGTCAGCAATAGCATCAACCACTTCAAGTGGGAAACGCGCCATATTTACTTCGTCGCCACCAAACTCATCTTCACGAATGTTACTTGAGTAGTGAAGGAATTGGTCAATTAGATAACCGTTCGCGCCGTGGATTTCAACGCCGTCGAACCCTGCGTCAATCGCGTTTGCCGCAGCTTGACTGTAATCTTTTACCAGTTGAGCAATCTCTTCTACTGTCGCCGGTTTCGGTACTGTGTAAGTGAGTTCACGCATACGTGGTAC
>NZ_JAKJSW010000459.1:0-1032 GCF_050337375.1 Vibrio makurazakiensis
ATATAGTGGAGGTTATTACTAGAGCTCACACCCCCAGTCACATTGCCTACCACCGACAATGACTTTACTTGCTGCTCAGCAAAAGACGATTTCCCTGAACGTGCTCCTCCCAGTATCAAATGGTGTTTTTTCATGTTGATTACCAAATCTCGGCACTGGTTGAAATAAAGTGATGCTGAAATAAAGCAATCAGCACAAGGTAAATAGCAAGTTCCATTAACTGTTGAGCGGCTCCCAAGCAATCTCCAGTAAATCCACCGAGTCTTTTCAATAGCCAATGTTTAAAGGTAATTCGGAAAACAAGAGCCAATAACGTTAGTGTTATCAATACATTTAATCCCATCATCAACGCTGGCGTTAAACCCACCACCATGAGAAAGATCAGCTCGCCAGTCGTTTGCTTATTCGCTAACGGTTTGCTTTTGCTTGTGTCTAAATCGCTGACATAAGGCATATCATAAATCAGTGACGCAGCCACAGCTCTACTCAAGCCGTAGCCCACTAACAACACGTAATACATGGATGTTATTCCACTCAATTCCGTGAGTAGAAGCCACTTCCCGAATAACGCCATAGTTAAAGTAGCAGCGCCATAAGTACCAATTCGGCTATCTTTCATTATGGTGAGTCGGCGCTCAGTCGTCATACCGCCACCGATGCCATCCGCCATATCAGTCAGACCATCTTCATGAAATGCACCGGTTAACATTAAGCTGAATGCCATAGTTAGAAAAATTGTAATTTCCGCAGAGAAGACTTGGCTAAGGAGCCAATAAACACCGGTACACAACGCACCAATAACCAAACCAACTAATGAGAAATATCGCCCAGCCCTATTCATTCGCTCATCAGAGTAAGGTGTGCTTGCTGGAATAGGTAAGCGAGAAAAAAAGCTGACCGCTAATGAAAATAGCTCTAGTTGATACTTAAACCACGAGAACATTACACCGTCACTCCGGCACTCTCAAAGCTCGCCATGTGGTTGTAGAACTGCGCTGCTGCTTTTATGATTGGCAACGCAAGCGCCGCGCC
>NZ_JAKJSW010000460.1:0-1024 GCF_050337375.1 Vibrio makurazakiensis
TGTTGGGTCTTGCCCTTCTTCTAACGCTGCAAAAATATCGTCAATTTCATTTGTTATATCTTGCTCACCAGCTTCACCGATTAGGGAAACAGCGTCAGTTTCCCTAATCGGTGAAGCTGGTGAGCAAGATATAACAAATGAAATTGACGATATTTTTGCAGCGTTAGAAGAAGGGCAAGACCCAACACAGCTTGCTGATGAATTCGCAACTGCCGCGGGTGGTGCATCTGGGTCAAGTCTAATTTCTTCAGGAAGTGTAGAACGTGACGGAATAGAAGCTATAGCATCTACTGAATTTGATACGGCCGGGCTAGAAGCTCTTGGGCTATCTAGAACTCAAAGCCTTTCTCTTTTAGAAGCTTTCCAAAACAACGCTCCAATATTTTCTACTGCTGGTGGGGTTTCGCTTTCAGACGCTTTGTCTCTAATTACAGATGAAGACACACCTTTAAATGGTCAATTGAACGCAACTGACTCAAATGGTGATCCACTTACATATTCAGCTGCCACAACACCGTCGAATGGTACTGTTGTGGTTAACCCTGACGGTAGCTGGACATATACACCAAACGAGAACTACAACGGCCCAGATAGCTTTGAAGTGTTAGTTGATGATGGTAGTGGCGGTACAGATACTTTAGTAATCAATATTGGTGTGACTCCGGTTAATGATCTTGCAACAGTAAGTGAMGGTAACGGTCTAGTTGTTGAAGATAGTAATGAATCACAAGTCGCGTCAGGTACGCTGACTATTTCAGATGTCGATTCTGGCGAAGCGTTTGTCGAACCGACCTCTATCAGTAATGAATACGGTACCTTCACTGTCGACCGTGAGGGTCGTTGGTCTTTTACTATTGATAATGAAAGTAACGCTGTTCAGTCTCTCGCTGAAGGTGAAAAAGTCTCACTGTCGTTTGATGCCACATCGTTCGATGGAACTGCAACAGGTACGGTGGATATAGTTGTTCAAGGTACAAATGATCTAGCCACCATCAGCGTGAGTGAGCCTCAAAGTGCCGCTATT
>NZ_JAKJSW010000461.1:0-1009 GCF_050337375.1 Vibrio makurazakiensis
TATGAATTATCCAGTCCCTCTTCTGATACTGCTTCGGAAGCTTCGCAAACGGCAGCGCAAGAATCGGAAACTTCCGCTCCTGGTCAAAACCAGGCAGAAAACTCTAACGGTGATAAAAATGCTGATGGTGTATCTGATGGTTGGAATAGCGGTGAAGCTGGTCTCAATGATGTTGTTGAGAGCATTTATATAGGGAAGATATTGCCTTTCGAGGGGATCACAAAAGCCTTTGTGACTGCGGTGAATGTGCGCATTCGCAATAATCAGATAGACAGGTTCATTAACCTGGAAATCCTGACCACTGATGGTATATACAGTRTTAATGAAAAGTACCTACAAAACTACAATATCACCTATCGGGTGATTGATAGTTGCTTGTTGGAATTGACCAGGAATGACTATAAGAAGATGGTGACATGTAAGCCGTTAGAGCAACGCGTTGAACGGCCAGAGCCAACTGCGGCGAATGTCAGTTTGTTCTAGCCCCGCAGGGARAAGAGAGTGCGGAGCGCGAACGAGGCACCAAGCCACCCACGGAACGTAAACATATCGATGGTTTWTACTGGCGCGGTCAGTCGTCATCGTCACTTGAGGGAGTCACATCCCCTTGCCTACCAGAACCGCTTTTAGAGCCTTACCGTCCGGTGAGGCTTTTTTATGTCGGTAGTGTTAGAGCATGCAAAGGACTGAAAGATGCTTTTCGGTGAACGGACAACGAGTAATGAAGCCGAAGACTGAGGCTGAAGAACGAGGCGGAGGTTCAACCCCCGTTCTGTATCACGGGGGTAAATTCGACCAACCTAATTGGGTTTGGGTGCTTATTGAATAAAACGTGGATGCTTTTGGGCCTTCTAGAACACCCTATTACCACACATCATTCTACTTATCTGATTTATTCACTAAAATATTGAACTATGTCTAATAAATGCTTGTTAAATAGGAGACTTACACTTCTAACTCATTCATTAAACAGCATATTTTGTTACCATTATCATATACACACATATAC
>NZ_JAKJSW010000462.1:0-962 GCF_050337375.1 Vibrio makurazakiensis
ATCCGGTAGCACAAGGCCCGAAGGTCCCCTGCTTTGCTCCATAGAGATTATGCGGYATTAGCCATCGTTTCCAATGGTTATCCCCCTCTACCGGGCAACTTCCTAGGCATTACTCACCCGTCCGCCGCTCGACGCCCAACAAATCATCCGAAGARTCAATGTTGTCGTTTCCGCTCGACTTGCATGTGTTAGGCCTGCCGCCAGCGTTCAATCTGAGCCATGATCAAACTCTTCAATTTAAGATTTTGTCGGCTCAATGAATACTGACTTCAAAACTAATATTTACCKAAGTAAACATGTAATTCTAAAGCTATTACCATTCCAACAGAATGGTAATGAATTGACTGTGCCAAATAACGATAAATCGTTAYTYGTATTGGTCACTCAGTTCATTGAAACCAAAGTCGATTTCCGARGAAATCTTTTTTGATATCATCAACGAGTGCCCACACAGATTGATAGGTTTAAATTGTTAAAGAGCTTTGCTTTCAGTGCCTTAGCACTTAAGCAGGACGCGTATAATACGCTTTCCACTTTGAAAGTCAACATAATATTCTAAGTAATCACTTAAAAAACTATGGTGACTCGTCTCTAYCGAGACAAGTCGAAATTAAAGCCTGGCGATGTCCTACTCTCACATGGGGAAACCCCACACTACCATCGGCGCTATTGTGTTTCACTTCTGAGTTCGGCATGGRRTCAGGTGGGTCCACAATGCTATGGTCGCCAAGCAAATTTTAAAATTCGGAAAACTGTATTTAAAAGTTMTRTCTCTTCAAACTCATTCAAGGTCTGATGTATCTTGAGTCCAATCCAAAACCCTTTGGGTGTTGTATGGTTAAGCCTCACGGGCAATTAGTACAGGTTAGCTCAATGCCTCGCAGCACTTACACACCCTGCCTATCAACGTCGTAGTCTACGACAACCCTTTAGGACGCTTAAAGCGTCAGGGAAAACTCATC
>NZ_JAKJSW010000463.1:0-933 GCF_050337375.1 Vibrio makurazakiensis
ATAATAATCATTATTAAACAGTAGCTTAAACAACATTTCAGGAAGGGGGTTGAATGGGTCTTGGGAAATAAATCTCATTAAGATTTAACTAATTCTGCGACGTATTTCGAAATAAAAAATTATGATTTTATGCGATAAGCATCAGAGAAATTCTGTATGGAAACTAAATTGAGAGTTGATTGGATAAGTCTGTAGATTAGAAAGAGTGCGTGAATGATTGTGGAGGTACGCTTCTACATGAATGACTTATGATATGGAATTTATATACGGGGATAACGATAGTGGAGGCGCCTCCCGGAGTCGAACCGAGGTCCACGGATTTGCAATCCGCTGCATAGCCACTCTGCCAAGGCGCCTTTATCAACATGACTATATGTTGTAGTGATTTAAGAGAACTACTCTGARSTTCGCTAGCATGWAGCTAACAAATAGATGGTGCCCCGGGCCGGACTTGAACCGGCACAGCGCGAACGCCGAGGGATTTTAAATCCCTTGTGTCTACCAATTCCACCACCAGGGCACGCAATTCTTTATTGCGATGCCGATTACTGAAAAGTAAAACACCATCTTAAATGTYGAAATTCATCAACACTTCAAATTTTGGAGCGATACATCGGGTTCGAACCGATGACCTCAACCTTGGCAAGGTTGCGCTCTACCAACTGAGCTAGTATCGCAYTGCATTATTCATCTCCCATAAATGGGAAAGATAATGGAGGCGCCTCCCGGAGTCGAACCGAGGTCCACGGATTTGCAATCCGCTGCATAGCCACTCTGCCAAGGCGCCTTTATCAACATAACTRTATGTTGTAGTGATTTAAGAGAACTACTCTGARSTTCGCTAGCATSWAGCTAACAAATAGATGGTGCCCCGGGCCGGACTTGAACCGGCACAGCGCGAACGCCGAGGGATTTTAAATCCCTTGTGTCTAC
>NZ_JAKJSW010000464.1:0-922 GCF_050337375.1 Vibrio makurazakiensis
CCTCATAGTCGAGAAAGTCATGTCCGTGTGCCATCCCATGCACAAGGAAAAAGATCAGTTCGAACTCGGGTATTAGTGCTTTGGTTGCCGTCGCGTCAGCTAAGTCTAAATAAGTTAGGGTTAGGTTGGGGTGGGGTTCTGTTCGCGCTTTTAAATAGTCAATATGCCTTGCAGCTGCAGTAACTTGATAACCTTGTTCAAGGAGCAAAGGAAGAAGCTGAGACCCTACATATCCAGACGCACCCAATACCAAAACTTTTTTCATTTAGACTCTATTCCTTTGTATGGTTAAAAACTAACCCCTGATATAATAGCTGCTAATTTTTCTTTATTCATCAATGTCTTCCAATGAGGTGATCTCAGAATGCTGCTTTCAAATATATTGCATCACACCCGTGGCGATTTTATTCGCCGGCTCATTGCTATTGCTCTACCTATTACTTTGCAAAGTATTATGTTTTCAAGTCGTGGTCTTGTGGATGTATTGATGTTAGGCCAACTTGGTGAAGCTGATATTGCAGCTGTAGGTGTTGCGAGCCGAGCGATGTTTGTGACGACTATTATGCTTGTTGGTGTGACAACGGGCGGGGCATTATTAACGGCTCAGTTTTGGGGGGCAGGTGATAAACAAGGTGTTAGGGAAAGCACTGCTCTTACGTGGCTGGTCTCGATGTTTTTTGCTGCTTTAACCGTCGTGTTCTTTATATTGTTTCCGCACCAAATTATGGCGTTAACGACAGACTCTGTTGAGGTGATTGAACTGGGTGTCGAGTACATAGTCATTACATCATTCAGTATGTTTGCCGTTTCGTGTGTTAGTAGTATGGCTGTGGGTTTACGAGCAATGCATAAGCCGGGTGTCAGTACTTTCTTTAGCGGCATCGGCATTCTATCGAACATATTCTTGAACTGGGTGCTTATT
>NZ_JAKJSW010000465.1:0-922 GCF_050337375.1 Vibrio makurazakiensis
CGGGCAGCAATGATGTGCGCCAACTGTGTCGGGCCCACTGAGCAAGCAGACGAATGAAGACGCGGCGCCAACCACMGTGAACCTGTTGAAAGGAGCGAAAGACGTCGACGCTGAGTCGAGTCTGTCGATCGCAGACGTGAACGGCTTGGTGGATGGCTTAACGATTGCAGCGGATGGYCACACATTGAATGTRGACCCAGCAGCSTTCAGTTATCTGACGAACGGTCAGAAAGAAGTCATTACCGTCACCTATAGCGTGGTGGATGGCCTGGGCGGTGTCACCGAGCAAACCGCGACCATCACCGTTAACGGCCGTGATGACGAAGCCACCATCAGCGTGAGTGAGCCTCAAAGTGCCGCTATTGTTGAAGCGGGCATTGATGCGCAAGGCAATGCGATTGGCAATGGTTTCGCGGAAGGCAAACTAAGCGTTTCGGACGACGATAAAGATCAGGACACCTTTGCATCGGTAGAKAGTGCAAAACTGCAAGGTAAGTACGGTGCGTTCACGTTCGATGAATCGACCGGTGAATGGAACTACACGCTGGATGAGGCTAAAGCCAATAAGTTAGATCAAGGCGATACGTACACAGAAAGCTTAGTCGTGAAATCTTTGGATGGCACAGACAGCCATAAGATAGAAGTTGAAGTCRCGGGCAGCAATGATGCGCCAACTGTGTCGGGCCCACTGAGCAAGCAGACGAATGAAGACGCGGCGCCAACCACMGTGAACCTGTTGAAAGGAGCGAAAGACGTCGACGCTGAGTCGAGTCTGTCGATCGCAGACGTGAACGGCTTGGTGGATGGCTTAACGATTGCAGCGGATGGYCACACATTGAATGTRGACCCAGCAGCGTTCAGTTATCTGACGAACGGTCAGAAAGAAGTCATTACCGTCACCTATAGCGTGGTGGATGGCCTG
>NZ_JAKJSW010000466.1:0-898 GCF_050337375.1 Vibrio makurazakiensis
GCTCTATATCGTTTAAATATTTTATTGGCATCTGGCTTAGCCAAGGCAATGAACTTTACCAGTAACTTTACCTCGCTAGTTACGTTTGCGATTTTAGGCCACATAGACTGGGTTCTGGGTCTAACCATGGGCGTCTGTCTAATGGCGGGCGCTTTTGTCGGTGCTCATTCAGCGATTAGATTTGGTGCCAAGTTTATTCGCCCGGTATTTGTCATTGTTGTCAGCGTTCTCGCAATTAAACTGGCTTATGAAGCTTGGTTTGTGAATCTATGAGTCAGTTTTCCGACCTCAAATTATTGCTAGATAACATCACAACACATGCTCTTATGCTGACGAATTAAGAGGGAGCTACCACGCCCCTCTTTTCGATAGTAGTTTGTTTAAATGCCGTTCTAAAAAGTTACTGCCTTGTGCTTTAGAAGCAAAAAAAACCTACTCAACAATAATTAATGAGCAACAAACCGCTAAGCTCACACCAGCGCGAGCGCAGCATCTTAGCGAGCGGTTAGCAAATCAAATCGAGGCGTTGCAACGCGAGTTGGTCACTAAAGATTTACGTTTAGATAATCAAGACCATAGACACCTTGAAGGTAAAAGTCTCAATACTCTTTATAATGACTTGGCTCAACATCAAGATTGGAGTCACCGACTCAAGCAACTTGTTACCAGTAAAAAGCAGGTGTTATCAGATGCTCCGCCCGCTTTAAAGCCTCAAGCTGAACAGGCGTTAGATATTGCTCAGCAAAGGTTATCGCGTTGCCAAGATGCAATGCAACACATTGAAAAATTAATCAATTTAGAAAACCCAAAACGAAACCATGACTAAAGAAAGCACTTCCCCACTAGACAACGCACCTGAAGAGGTAAAGCTGGCGGTCGATCTTATCTATTTACTCGA
>NZ_JAKJSW010000063.1:0-21684 GCF_050337375.1 Vibrio makurazakiensis
CCACGGTGCATTCGCTCATAGTGTGCGATTGTTTTGTTTAAGTATCGTAGCGCGGATGTGTGTTCATCTTTAGAAGCCGCTTGCCAAATTCGGCTGCCGACGTGATGAACTTCCTCTTGTGGCTTATTTGAGCTGTATGCATTTGTAGACAAAATGATTTCATAGAATCGGCGATTCTCTTCGATGATACATTCCGATTTTAATTCATGATCTAACTGGCGAAGCCCTTGCCTTACTAGGTACTGTTGGTGTACTGGGCAAAGTAAAAAATCGAGCAGTGCCTTTGGGTTTGCTTGGTGAATCTCGTTAACCAATTTATGGGTTAAGTCACCGCCGACTCCTGCAATGATGATTAGTTGTCGACCTTCAAATTGTGAAATCGGTAATTTTGCGACGTCCATACAGTGAACGTGCCATGTCGATTTTAGTGCCTCTGAAGTGATGCTATGTGTAACATCATACTCGCTATTTTCAGCATCTTCAGGCTTAGGAAAGAATTTGTGCAACTTAGCTTCTAATGTCTCCATCAAGCTTGGAACAATGTCGACGAAATGAATTTGAGGGGCTTTATTTTCTGCTAACAGCCGAACACCGAGAAAACCATGATCGCAGCAGCAGTCCCAAATATGAGTGTATTCATCGGTGACCAGTGATTCGATTTTTGATAGTCGCTTGCCCAGTTTCATCGTCGTGCCTAGCTTTGTCATACAGTAGAAAGGGGCGCATTGTATAGCTTTTGCTAAGAAATCGCGATGTGAATAAGTATTACGTAAAAATGCTCGCTTGCTCTATTTTTATCATGCTGATTTTATTGAATAAAACCAAGTTGGCTTGTGTTAGTCTTGACGGGCTGAAAGAGGCTTGAATTGAAAGCTACTGAGAATTAGGGATGATCATGACACCAGAACAACAGCAATTTCTAGATAACTATTTAGGCTCACTCTCCTCGCAAGAACGTGACGCCATTCCTCATATTATCGCTGAGCATTTTTGCGCTGATGAGTACAACGCCAATGAATGTGCACGGTTAATCGATATAGGAAAAAAAACAGCCTCATGTGGGCTAAAAGAAGGGTACGACATAGACCAGGAACCATTACCTAAAGTCGGTGGATTAACCCTTGTTCTTGATTGGCAGCAACAGCCTGTTTGCGTAGTAAAAATAACAGACGTTTCTATCTGTCCGTTTAATCAGGTGACACGTGAGTTTGCGGAGTCTGAAGGGGAAGGCGATGGTACTTATGAGTGGTGGCGTGAAGCTCATATTAATTTCTTCACCAAATATGCTCAGAGTGTCGGAGCTGCATTTGATGAGAACTCAGACTTGGTGCTAGAGCGTTTTGAAAAGGTATACCCACTTTAATTTAATGACCTTCTCTTAATGGCTTATCTAGTTATGGTCGTCATTACAGTACATAAAACTTAAACAAAAATGCCCACATTCATGTGGGCATTTTTATTAGATTAATTACCAAAAAGAGAACTAATCAAATTACTTCGCAAAGGCTTATAAAAGCTCTCTACTAAGCTTGTTTTTGTTGTTCAGCTTTACATACAGCAGCAGTAAATACTACGTCAGTCGAGCTGTTCAGAGCTGTTTCAGCTGAATCTTGAATCACACCGATGATGAAACCAACCGCTACAACTTGCATCGCTACATCGTTTGAAATACCAAACAGGCCACAAGCTAATGGGATAAGTAGTAGTGAACCACCTGCAACACCTGATGCACCACATGCTGAAACTGCAGCAACAAGGCTTAGCAATACAGCTGTCATGATATCGATTTCGATACCCATAGTGTGTACTGCCGCTAGCGTAAGTACAGTAATCGTAATTGCTGCACCAGCCATGTTAATCGTTGCACCTAGAGGGATAGATACTGAGTAAGTATCTTCGTCTAGTTTTAGCTTTTCACAAAGAGCCATGTTTACTGGGATGTTCGCAGCACTTGAACGTGTGAAGAACGCAGTAACACCACTTTCACGAATACACTGCAGTACTAGTGGGTATGGGTTTTGTTTTGTTTTTACAAACACAATCAGTGGGTTAACAACAAGTGCGATGATTAGCATCGAGCTTAATAGAACTGCTAGAAGTTGACCGTAGCTTGCAAGTGCGTCAAAACCAGTTGATGCGAAAGTAGAAGCAACTAAACCAAAGATACCAAATGGTGCTAGACGAATGATGAAGCGAACGATTTGAGAAACACCGTGGCTTAAGTCTTCGAATACCGCTTTAGTTGTTGCTGATGCGTGGTGTAGTGCAATACCAAGGCCGATTGCCCATGCAAGAATGCCAATGTAGTTCGCATTCACTAGAGCATTCACTGGGTTATCAACCAGTTTGAACAATAGAGTGTTAAGTACTTCAGCGATACCTTGTGGAGGGTTTGCGCCCTCAGCACCCGCTACAAGTGTCAACGTAGTTGGGAACATGAAGCTCAAAACAACGGCTGTTAGAGCGGCAGAGAAGGTACCAATTAAGTAAAGAACGATAATTGGACGCATGTGCGTGTGCTGGTTTTGTTTTTGGTTCGCGATAGAAGCAGCAACAAGAATGAAAACTAAAATTGGGGCTACAGCTTTTAACGCACCTACGAATAGGCTACCGAACATACCTGCATCTTTTGCTGTTTCTGGTGAGATGATCGCTAAAACGACACCCACAACGATACCAGCAAGAATTTGAAGTACGAGATTTCCGCGAGAAAAACGGGCAAAGATGTTGTTATTTTGCATAAAGATCCTGCAATTATTTGATTTTTATAGTTAGCCTAGTTTGATACTCAAACAAGCATTTCGACTATTCATTAGACGAATGGCCGCTATATTAACTAGATAATATTTTGTGTCTAGGAATAGTTTGTTTTTAGTTTAATTGTTTGCTCTGTATGTGGTATTTGGATTTAAATGTTAATTTTATGTCTATGGTTGCGTTAATGGAATGTCATCATTCTTGATTTTGGCTCATAAACTGACGTTATTTCGTCGGTTTTTAACTAGTTGTTTGGTGAATGTTTTAGGACTCCGAATACTATTTAGAGGTATCTCAAGCTAGTTAATTGATTGGTAACACAAAATGCAAAGCACTGTTTACATCGCCAGTCTAACTAACGTTGATGTTTGTTGGCGACATTCCACTGAGTTTCACTATGTCGGATAAGAAGCGGAGCACTCGGAGTAGAAAATATAACATTAGGGGGAGCGAAGGACATGCAGTTGGTTTTGTTTGTTCACGTAATAAAATCGCCCTTTAGACTGAGCCTAAAGGGCGAAAGTTAGCTTATATTCACTGATGAGGTATCAGTTAGCTGCCTTGTTTTATGTGACGGCTTTCTGCCTGTACGTTACGGTACATCTTAGATAACTGTTTATAGTGCGAGCGTTGTTCGGCGAGCGTTGCACCATTGCGAGCCTGTTCTCTGAGTAACTTTTGGTAGTTCTTAAAGCGCCTTTCGCTAAGGTCACCATTTTTAAGAGCAGCAACGACTTTACAGCCAGGCTCTGTTTCATGGTGGCAATCCGAGAAGCGACAGTTAAGAATTAAGTCTTCGATGTCAGAGAAAGTTTCACTTACGCCATCGGCACAGTCGGCTAATTGAAGTTCACGCATTCCCGGCGTATCAAGCAGCAGTCCGCCACTTTCTAGCAAGTGCAAAGAACGAGAGGTAGTCGTGTGACGACCTTTGCTATCGTCTTCACGTACGCCCCCGGTTTCTTGTTCTTGTTCGCCCAAAATTGAGTTCACTAAAGTCGACTTGCCCACACCAGACGAACCCATCAAGGCAACGGTCTTGCCTGTTTTACACCAAGGTGCGAGGGCTTTCACTGATTCTAAATCGAGTCCATTAACTGCTTCTATCATCAACATATTGTCGAGCTCTTGGACTTGCTGAATTTTGTTTTCAACATCGTCACAAAGATCAAGTTTAGTCAGCACGATAACAGGTTCAACTTGTGCTTCATTGGCTAATGCTAAGTAGCGTTCAATGCGGCTCAAGTTAAAGTCATGGTTGAGTGAAACCACGATAAACACTGTATCGATATTGGCTGAAATATATTGCTGAGAAACTTTACTACCTGCAGCTTTACGGCTGAACAGGGATTGCCTGTCTAGTAAGCGCTCAAATTGATGGTCAGCGTTTAATATTACCCAGTCTCCTACCGTCATAGCGGGTTGGCTATGATGAACCGGAAGTTGTATTTCGCCTTGTTCACTCGCGAGAATGTAGCCACTTCTATGGTGTGCGATAATTCGAGCCAAAATAGCGTGCTCGTAGTCTTCAAGTGTCAGTTGTTGTTGAAACGCAGGTTGCCATCCAAGTTGTTGTAATGTCATTGGATGAGAAAATACTGTTTGAGAATTCATTGTTGTTACCCCAGACGTGAGAGCTAAGAATATGATCTTATAAAGGCTCTAGACGTCAAAAAACGTTTGAGTTCGGGTCGAATTCGTAGATTTAGACCCCGGATAGATAGATACACCGGGTAAAAGAACGGAAGCTTTCAAGCCTAGACGGCTTAAAGTTAGGTAGGGTTACGCTAGTTTAGTCATGATTTCAGCGTTCGCTTTAAAGGCGAGGGTTCGCTGCAAATAATAAAGTACTACCTAGTTTATACGTGCGTTGCTTTTACTGCCGTGTATAGGTTCGTCATTACAATCATCTTGTGTCCTCCATAAATTTAATTCTTGGCAAGTCTAGCAGAAAGCAGCGACTTGGTGAAGTTATCGCCGCTTTCGTTTATGTATGGTCTAGTCAATGCCGATACAGTTACGCATGATTTAGTGGTGCGAGTGATCCATCTTCTTCATACCGCTCATCACTTTTTTGACAGGGACTTGAAGAGTTTGAACCTCACCGTTTTTGAATGTTAGCGTAAGGTCGATGTTCTGACCTTCATCCAAGCGCTTAGCAAGATTGAATAACATGATATGTAAGCTGCCAGGTTTCAGCTCTACATTACTGTTCGCTGGAATAGCAATTTGTTGAACTTGGCGCATTTTCATTACATCACCCTCTTTGATGACATCATGAAGCTCCACTTTACCTGCTGCTGGCGTTGTCGCTGAAACAAGAACACGTTCTTGATCGCTGTGGTTCATTAAAGTGGTGAACACTGCACTGGTCACTGCTGATGGAGGCATTGCACGAGCGTAGAGGTCATGAGCCATGACATCACTGTTTGCGTGAGCCAAAGGGGCTAGAAGTAGGCTAGCTAGGGCAAGAGCTTTGAGCTTCATGTTATTGTCCTTGGAGTCTTATTATTTTGTATTTTGGGTTTAGTTTTTGGGCTTATTCTTGCGATGAGGTCACTGTTTTGAATGCCTCAACTAATGGTGCCGGTGTTAATGTATGTGGCACTTTAGTCAGTAAGCTGCCGTCAGGCTTTAAGAAATAAAAATATGAGCTGTGATCAAGCGTATATCCAAGCTCAGAGTCTTCTAATTCTGTTTTGCGGAAAATCACACCGTAACGATGAGCTAGTGGCTTAGTGATTTCTAACGGCGCTGATAATCCTTCAATCATTGGGTGGAAATATTGTGCGTATTCAAAAGATGCGTCAGCCGCGTCACGTTCAGGGTCTAATGAAATAAACATAGGTCTTAGTTTCGCTTTTTGTGCATCATCAATTTGATTCAAAGCACCGGCCATCATTGCCAACGAAGTAGGGCAAACGTCTGGGCAACGAGTGAAACCAAAATAGACCACACGAATGCGTTCATCGTTTTGGTCGAAAATTGGAACTGCTTTCCCTTTTTCACCGTATAGCGTTGTTTGCGACATTTGCTGCTGTTGTTCTTGTTCATCGGCAGTTTTTGCTTGTTCGTCGACATAGCTTTTTACACCAAATCCGAGAGCAAAGGCGATAACCAATGCTAAAGACCAATTTTTACTCATCGTGCCATCCTTAATGCGGGTTTTACTGTCGTTACGCCATCGGTTAATTCACCAAGCCACGTCATAGTATCGAGCGTACATACTGGAAGAAGAATTTCGCCTTCATAGATACCGTCACCTACTGAATTTAGGCGGTATTTTGCAACGCCCATTTCCATCTCTAGGCCTCGTAAATCTAAGGCTAAGTTATCTTGTTTTGCGTTTGGCCATTCAACGCGAATTTTAGCTGGAACAAGAGGCTGGGTAACGTCACGGTCGAGAGTTATTTTCACTGAATTCTGTTCACAGGAAACTGTGGAGAGCATGCAGTAGTCGTCTAAGTTTACGGCTTCTGCAGACATTTGATGCAGTGACATCGACTCTTTTACGGAGGTTACGACCTGAGGGCCGTAAAACCCTGCGACTAATGCTAAGCCAATTGCTGACACTTTAAGGGCAAGATGCATGGGATTATCTTGTTCGAATTCTATAAAGTGGCGATATTATCATAAGGATGAATACGTGGTTGTATCAAAAGAAATTTTTGTGCGGGCAGTGGCTAAATGGTCGCTGAAACTTGTTACAAGGCGTTGCTATTGTGGATAAAAAATACGGAGCACTTGGCTCCGTATTTTTGTTACTAAATCAATTAAATGACGATTAAGAGACTTTGTCTTGGCTTTGCGCGAACTTCTCAAGGCCAAGGACTAGTGCAATGGCGGCTAACATCATGATCACCGCAAGTACGAGTTGAGAAGGTTGTGAAGTTACCGCTTCAAAGTCAAAAGGAGATAAGTTCTCTTGAATGAGGGGAACTTGTTCACCTTTAGAGTTTGTTCTCCAACTGATGGTTTCTTTCCAAGGCCAGATTTTTGGTAGGGTGCCAATCATCAAACCCGTTAAGAAAACTAAAGTGAAATCACGGAATGATTTTAGTAACCAAGATAATACGTGCGAAAACGTTAGTAGACCTAATATGCAGCCGCCAAGGAATAGGGCAAGAATATCAATTTGAAACCCTTTTACCGCGCCAAGTACAGGCGTATACATCCCGATTAGCAATAAGATGAAGCTGCCAGAAATACCAGGAAGGATCATCGCGCATATCGCAATTGCCCCAGCAAGCAGTACGTTAAGGCTCGTTGGTTCCATTTGTAATGGGTTGATGATGGTAATGCTATATGCGAAGCCGATGCYWAAAATCAGAAACCCCAATCGTGATAGATCGCGTTTTTCAATCTGCTTAAGAATGTGGAAAACGGAAACAAGGATCAGGCCAAAAAAGAATGACCATAGAGGGACTGGGTGAGTTTCAAGTAACCATGAAATCAGTTTAGCTAAGGTAGCAATGCTGGTTAAGACGCCGCCAAATAATGAAATAAGAAACAGGCCATTAATATGAGCAAACGCTGCCTTGAATCCTTCTCGTTTCCAAAGTCCTAATACACTTGGATTGATGCGTCGGATGCTTTCAAGAAGTGTGTCATAAATACCGGTAATAAAAGCGATTGTACCGCCAGATACGCCAGGGACAACATCGGCTGCGCCCATCGCCATACCTTTAAAGAATGTGGTTAAGTAGTTCATTGGTATATGTAATAGAGAATTATGACAAGCAGTATACAAATTTTATTGTCGAAAAAGTATGAATATGAAATGGCTAATAGCACTTACTCGATATGTATAGCAACTCAATGCATAGCGCTTTGCATTTTATTGCAATATGCATTCGCAATTTGCAAAATAAAAAGGATTTATGGGAGTTTTTTGCGATAAAGTGCTAAAAAACAGCTCTTTTAAAGTTGGCACGCATACTGCATTAGTAACTGTGACCCTTCTTAAGCCGAGGGTCACCTAGCCAACTGACGTTGTTAGTGAATAACATTTTTGTTCACAATATATATAAGCCAATTGCCCTTTTTGCGATTGGCTATTTTTTTGCCTGTAATAAATTCAAACCTCACAAAAACCACGTTACCTCTTTGATATTAAATGGATATGACAGTTGTTCATGGGATACGAAAGTTTCTAGAACTTACTTTTTAATGATCCAATTAGAGCTGTATAAATAGGATCACAAAATTCAGCTACTTCATTGTCTGAGTCAGACTCGTAGGTTGATGTCCACTCGATAAATGTTTGATCACTGTCGGTTATTGGATAGAGGGAGACTTTCCCCAAATAATTATCGACAGCATCTTTGGCTATTGGGCCTGGCCCATCATCAATCTGATATGTAAAAGTATGAATGTGAGCATCTACGCTCAGCAGTGTTTCTTGAAATGCGTCATTCAGTATGCGTTTTGCGCCTACTTGTGTTCCTGAGGCAGTTCCAACGATCTCTACTTTCGTAACGACTTGATCTGCCCATGCTAGGTCGTGGAAGTTGTGAATTGTTTCCCATACTTTATCAACAGGCGCGTTGATAACACTGGTGTTATAGCAGTGTCCCATAGCTTTCTSCTTAGCCCGAATGTATGCCTGCGAATAGTTCGCAACCTTGTATGTCGTTGGGCTATAAAAAAAGCCAGTCATTACTCTGAGGTAACAACTGGCTTAATCTTCCTAATTGTAGGCTAAATATTGACCTTGTTGGTCTTTGCTGCCCTTTTTAGTAGCCCATTAACTGAAGTAGGTTTTCAGCGGTACTGATGGCCTCTTTTCGATTCGCGATGTTCAGTTTTTGATACAGGTTTCTAATATGAGTTTTAATGGTTGTTCCTGCGACATCGAGTTCTTGCGCTATTTGCTCGTTACTAAAACCGGAATAGATAAGCCCTAGCACCTGCCATTCACGCTGAGTCAATGGGCTGGTGCGAACGAGCTCAGGGATATTTGGGTGGTTAACTAGCTTCTCGATAAAGTCCTCGTCGAAATGAACCGAGCGACTGCGTTGAGTTGTCGAAATATCTTTCATTATTTGCTGGGCACGGTGTCGTTCTAGATCGCCAAGTTCAAGCTTATTGCTGAGCTTTTCAAGTAGGTGACCAATAGTCGCGCCGTCAACCAAGAAATTACCCACCATCCCGGTTTGGTTGGTCATGTTAAGTGCTTGCTTTAGAAGCTCTCGCGCTTGCTCTTCATCTTTAAGCTGAATACAAAGTACAGATTCAACGATCAAGTTGCGGTTGGTGTCGGTTACTAAATTAGCTTTGCTTGCTTCAGCTTTCAGGAATTTAAGTGCGGCGTGTGCTTCTTCAAATTGCCCTAAGCCTATATGTGCGCGAACTATGTTTCGCCACTGAAGTTGGCAAAAGTGGTTGCTTGCTGATTCCGGTCGCACAGCGACTTCAAGCCACTCTTTAATCGCATCGGTGTTGCCTTTCATCTGCCAAAACAACAGCAAAGACAAAGAGGCGTTGGCTGTCCAGTCAACATGGTAAGTAGACTGACGTAATAGGTGTTGTATTTGTTCGATAAACTTGGCTGCTTTATCGAGCTCACCACGACCAATCGCAATCCTCGCAAGCATAGAATAGCTGTGCAGATGCTTACTTGGTGAGTGGTGACCTAAAATTTCTAGCCCTTTATAACAACACTCTTCTGCCTCGTCTAAACGGTTCCAGCACCAAAACACTTGAGCCCGGATACGTAGCAAGAATTCATGCAAAGGAACGTGTTGGAGTTGGTGGTCTTCAATGAGTTTGAATGCAGAGTCTTGCAACTCAAAGGCCGCTTGCACATACCCTTGAGCTATGAGAATTTCACTCTGCTGCAGAATTGCCCAGAGTGCCTGATGGTAAACCTGATACTGACGTGCGAGCTTTTCAGTTTGCTGCATCATTGGAAGCGCGCGGCTTAAATTCCCCATTACATGGTTAACTTCACCTACGACCGAAGTTGCCACAATACGACTGCGGTAGATATTCGTATTAAGTTGGCTGAGCGCCAATTCCGCTAACTCTAGCGCAGCTTCTGGTTGATTACTGTTAATTGCAACTTGAGCACGCAGCGCATTGTATTGACCTTGTTGTTGAGTATCTAAGGTGATTTCGCGTTTTTTATACTCATCTTCTGCTTCGGCTAGTAAGGTTCCCACTTGGTCATAGCGGTGTTGGCTTTGTGCTAACCATGCTCGAAGCATTGATAACTTAGGGTTGCTGTACAGTTGGTCGCGATTAAGTTGCTTAACGGCCATTTCAAGTGAAGACAACTCACCCTGGTTAAACATTTTCCAACCATAGTCATCAAGGATCTGAGCAATTAAATCCCCATTCTTTGCTTTCTGAGCATGACCTAATGCTTGATGTGGGGTGTCTTGTTTTAGCCAAGCATGAGCGGCATTACAGTGCAGTTCTTTTTCTTGCTGAGGAATTCTCGCTTGGCGTTCATGTGCCAAAAATTCAGCAAATAAATTGTGGAAGCGATACCAGTTATGTTCGCCTTCAAGAGGGTAAATGAACAAACCGTATCGGTTCAATGATTCGATCATACCTAATGCATCTTCGCGTTGAGTTAGTTCATACACTAACTCGTCATTGAAGTGATCGAGTACCGAGCATTGCATTAAGAAGTGGCGAGTCTCTTTGTCCAGTAAGTCAAAGACCTCTTCAACTAAATAGTCCCAAAGGTGCGCATGATTGAAGTGAGAAACTGATTCGGCTGACTGAGCCAAAGTACGTTTCTGGTGTTGAGCTTGCAACGCAATTAATTGAAGCGCAGAAGGCCAGCCTTCTACATAGTTTCTCAGGTTATCAGCGGTCACATCGTCAATTCCATCTGCGACACGTTGATTGAAAAATCGTGTGGTCTCTTCCGTATCAAACGCCAACAAGTCATTACCAATTTCGATCATAAGATCACGAACACGAAGGTTTGCAGTTCCTAGCGGAGGAGTCGCTCGGCTAGTGACAACCAGAGTCAAATTGTCTGGCATGTGTTTTAGGAAAAAACGCATGGCTTCGTGAATATCATCATTGGTGATCACATGATAGTCATCAAGAACGATGTAGCACTCTTGACTAAATTCACTCATTTCAGCAAAAACTTCGCTGAACAAGGAGTGAAGTGACGAGAACTGTCGTTTTTCTGCAAGCTTCTGTGAGTTTGGACAGGCGTTGTGAGTAGCTTTATTTAGAGATTGCAATAAGTAGTTGATAAAGCGAAAAGCATCGTTATCACTGTCATCAACGCTATACCAACCGACATTGGATTTATCGGTCAACCATTGAGCCGCCATGGTTGTTTTTCCGTAGCCCGCAGGTGAACGAAATAGCACCAATTTGTAGTAAGGGGCAGGTTGCAGAAGGTCTAAAACCTTTGGTCTTACTATGGCGTTATGCAAACGACCCGGACGGGTTAACTTTGACGGAATCCACATGTCGATAATGAACCTTATTTTTGACAATCGAATAATGAGGGACGAATTCCACAGCATTATTGTTCTTTGAGCGCATGTTACGTGAAGCAAAACTCTACAAACCATGATCGAGTTCTGAATTATTGGTCTAGCGCTTGTTTTGGAGTCTCTACGCCCTGTATTTGTGATTAACGTCACGCTTGGTCGGGTTTTATGAACGTGATGTTCGGTGTGTTACTACAGAAATTGATGAGAATTTAAGAAACAACTTAAATTATTTCGTGATCAATTCGTCAAAAATGAAGTTTGATAATGAGTCGATAAATTGAAAAGTCATCGTTTGTGGTTAGGTTATGCAACAAGGTGGTGTGATCGTAATCACCCCGAATGTGGGGAATCCATACGATGGTGAGAGTTGGATCACTAACTGGTACTGAGTACGCCCCCTACGCCCTCCCTTCTACTCCTTTAAAGGAGCGAAAGCAGGATGATGTTTAGTTAACGGTGACCATGCACGATATGTCACAGATGAATTAAAACAAAAAGAGAGATTTCTGAAATGAAAGCAACTCAACAAAAAAATTTCGATAAAGTGTCGTTCCAAGAAAGTGTTAAAAAACATTTATCTGCAACTTATGCAACTACGATTGAATCAGCGGATAGCCGCGCATGGTACCTAGCAATGGGGCGTGCGTTAGCAGAGCTAACAACTTTCGATATGCTTGCAACAGAAAATGACGAGAAAATCACGAACGCTAAAAGCGTAAACTACTTGTCACTAGAATTTCTAATTGGTCGATTGACAGGTAACAACCTGATCAGCATGGGCCTATATGAGCAAATCACACACGCAATGGAAGAGTTAGGTCAAAACCTGACTGATCTTCTTGAAGAAGAGCGTGACCCATCGTTAGGTAATGGTGGTTTAGGGCGTCTAGCGGCTTGTTTCATGGATTCTTGTGCCGCTCAAGAGTTCCCAACTGTGGGCTATGGTCTGCACTACGAGTACGGTCTATTCAAACAATCTTTCCGTGATGGTCATCAGCAAGAAGCTCCAGATGCATGGCGCGGCGTAGAAGGTTATCCGTGGGAAATTGCTCGCCCAGAACTAGCGCAGCACATTGGTTTCTACGGCCATGTAAACGTTGAAACTATTGACGGAAAAGAAGTACGCACTTGGGTTCCGGGCATGGAAGTAAAAGCAATGCCTTGGGATTTACCTATTGTAGGTTACGAGTCAAATACGGTTTACCCACTGCGTCTTTGGGAATGTCAGGCGATTGCCCCTTTCTCTTTAGCAAGTTTCAATAACGGCGATTACTTTGAAGCGCAACACTCACTGATCGATGCTGGTAACATCACTAAGGTACTGTACCCGAATGATAACCATGAAAAAGGTAAGACACTGCGCCTTATGCAGCAGTACTTCCATTCAGCTGCGTCTATCCGTGACATCCTGCGTCGTCACGAAGCTGCAGGTCATACGCTAGCGTCTCTTCCTAAATACGAAACCATTCAGTTGAACGATACGCACCCAACTATCGCGATTCCTGAGTTGATGCGTATTCTGATTGATGAGAAAGGTTTAGGTTGGGATGAAGCTTGGTCTATCAGTTCGAAGACTTTTGCTTACACGAACCACACACTCTTACCAGAAGCGCTAGAGACATGGTCAGAGTCGCTAATCCAACGTCTATTACCTCGTCACATGGAAATAATCTACTACATCAACCACTTGTTCCTGCAAGAAGTTCGTAAAAAGTGGCCTGGTGATGTCGCTAAGCAGCAAAAACTTTCTATTATTCAGGAAGGTTTCCACCGCATGGTACGCATGGCTAACCTTTGTGTTGTTGGTTCGTACGCAGTTAATGGTGTAGCTGCACTTCACTCTGCTTTGGTTAAGCGTGACCTATTCCCTGAGTTTGATGAACTGTATCCGAACAAATTAACTAACGTTACAAATGGTGTAACACCACGTCGTTGGTTGAAGTTCTGTAACCCTGCTTTATCAAGCTTGATTACCGATAAAATCGGTTCTGAGTGGCCTGCGGATCTAGACCAATTACAACAGATTGCTAAGTACGCTGACGATTCAAAATTCCAGAAAGAATTCATGGCAGTGAAGAAACAAAATAAGCAGCGCCTTGCTGATTGGGTTTCGGACAACATGGGCATCGAGTTAGATACTAACGCCATTTTTGATGTGCAAATCAAGCGTCTTCATGAGTACAAGCGTCAGCACCTAAACATGCTGCACATCTTGTCTTTGTATTACCGCTTGCTGAATGATCCTGACTTCGATATGGCGCCACGCGTTGTTTTCTTTGCAGCGAAAGCCGCTCCTGGTTACCACCTAGCGAAAGAGATCATCTACGCAACGAACAAGATCGCAGATAAAGTGAATAGTGACCCACGCATTGGCAACAAGCTGAAAGTTGTATTCATGCCTGATTACCGCGTAAGTATGGCGGAAATCATCATTCCAGCGGCTGATGTTTCTGAGCAAATCTCGACGGCAGGTAAAGAAGCGTCGGGCACGGGTAACATGAAAATGGCTCTTAATGGTGCATTAACCATTGGTACGATGGATGGTGCAAACGTAGAGATCCGTGAAGAAGTGGGTGATGAAAACATCTATATCTTCGGCTTGGATGTTGATGGTGTTGAGGAAACTAGAGCGAATGGCTACAACCCATTCGACTACTACAATGCTGATCACCTATTGAAAGCTTCAATGGATCTTCTACTTACTGATGAGTTCACCCCAGGTGAACCGGGTAAGCTACGTGCAACATTCGATAGCCTATTAGATGGCGGCGACCCATACCTATGTCTTGCTGATTTCGCGTCTTACGTGAAAGCGCATGAAGATATGGGAATCCAGTACCGTGACCAGGCTGGTTGGGCGAAGAAAGCGATTCTAAACACAGCGTTAGTGGGTAAGTTCAGTTCTGACCGTTCTATCCGTGATTACGTAAATAACATTTGGAAACTAGAAGCGGTAAGCCGTTAATAGTCACCATAAGCCAAGGCAGAGAACCTGTCTTGGCTGCATTGATTAAATTGAAAAACCCTACAAGTTTAGAAGGCGAAAGCAGTGCCTTCGGAGAGAGCGATGAAAGAACAAAACGTATTAAAACAAGTCGCAGAAATGGCGAATATTGCCGATAGCTATGTCAGTGCGTGGGGCGATGAAGCTGCTGTATCTGAAGAAACGATTCTTCACCTACTAGCGTCGCTTGGCTATGACACCACTAATGATGAAACTTTGCTTAAATCGGCAGAGAAAAAACACAAGAAAGACGTATTAGACCCAGTCCTTGTTGTTCGTGATGATGAGCCAGTAGAGGTGGCACTGAACCTAGGTGTCAGTGCTCGTGAAAGTGAGTTTAGCTGGCGCTTAGAAACGGAACAAGGAGAGGTACTTGAAGGCTATCTTCAGTCACAAGTTGTTCGTGATGAACGAGCTGAGGGTGGCCCTTTAGTGTTTGAACTGCCAAGTGATTTGGCGTGGGGTTACCATAAACTCATCGTGACTCGTAAGCGTCGTAAAGCGCCATACACGATGACATTAATCAGAACACCGCAAGCGTGTTATAAACAAGATTCCATTAACGAAGGTAAAAAGCTATGGGGCCCAAGTGTCCAGCTATACACACTTCGTACTCAGCATAACTGGGGCATTGGTGACTTTGGCGATCTAAAACAATTGGTCGCAGACATTGCTTCTCGTGGTGGTGACTTCGTCGGTCTTAACCCTATTCATTCTTTGTTCCCAGCTAACCCAGAAGGTGCGAGCCCATACAGCCCATCTTCGCGTCGTTGGTTGAATATTCTCTACATCGATGTGAGTTCTGTTCCTGAATTCGCATTAAGTGCAGAAGCGCAGCAAACTGTTGGCAGCGCCGAGTTCCAACAGCGTCTACAAAAGGCGAGAGAGGCTCACTGGGTTAATTATTCTGAAGTTGCTGAATTGAAAATGAGCGTTCTACCGCTTCTTTTCGCCGAGTTTAAAAAACGTCACCTAGATAAGAATAGTGACCGCGCACATGCATTCTTAGCATTCGTGGAAGAAGGCGCTCAAAGCTTGGTTCACCAAGCTGCTTTTGATGCGCTGCATACTGAGCTTCATAACGAAGACAGTAGTGTTTGGGGTTGGCCTGTATTCCCAGATAAATATCGTAATTTTGAAAGCCAAGCGACTCAGAAATTCATCAAAGACAACCAAAGTAAAGTACAGCTTTACATGTACTTACAATGGATTGCTGACTGCCAAATTAATGATGCTCAAGCCCTAGCTGAAGAAAAAGGCATGTCTGTTGGTTTGTACCGTGATTTAGCAGTAGGTGTTGCTGACTCTGGCAGTGAAACCTGGGCTGATGAAGGTAGCCTAGTGATGGATGCGAGCATTGGTGCTCCACCTGATATTTTAGGCCCTCTTGGTCAGAACTGGGGCTTACCGCCACTTAATCCTGATGCGCTAAAAGAGACCAGTTACGAGGCGTTTATCCAACTGCTGCGCGCAAACATGAAACATTGTGGTGCACTGCGTATTGATCACGTACTTGGATTGCTTCGCCTATGGTGGATACCAAAAGGAGAGAACGCAACTAAAGGGGCGTATATCTACTATCCTGTGAAAGATATGCTGGCAATTCTGGCTCTAGAATCACACCGTTACCAATGCAGTGTGATTGGGGAAGACTTAGGTACAGTGCCTGATGAAATTGTCGATATTTTGGCTGATGCTGGTGTTCACTCATACAAAGTATTCTTCTTCGAAACTTCAGAAGATGACGGTGGCTTTATTTCACCAAAGCACTACGCGCAGCAGTCGATGTCAGCATTGTGTACTCACGATATGCCAACACTCCGAGGTTTCTGGCATTGTGATGATTTAAAAATGGGTGAAGAGATTGGCTTATACCCAGATGCAGCGCAGCTTAACGCGTTATTCGATGATCGTTTAGAGTGTAAACAAGGTATTTTAGACTCAGTGGCATGGCATGGTTTCTTACCTGAAGGGGTAGGACGTGACGCAAGCCAAGTACCAATGGATTCTCACCTTGCTGAAGCGCTTCAGCTGCATGTGGCTGCGGGTTCTTCTACATTACTGAGTGTTCAGCTTGAAGACTGGTTGGAAATGGATAAACCAGTAAACATTCCAGGAACGGTAGATGAATACCCGAACTGGCGTCGTAAACTGTCCATGAATTTAGATGAGCTATTCAGTCATGATGGTGTAAATCGTATTTCTAAACGATTGACCGAAGTTCGTGCGAAAGCTGGTGAATAGTCATTATTTGTGAATGACTTACGGGATGAGTTGACCCAAACGACACATAGTTTCTTATTGTTGCATAAGAAACTATGTCCTTGGTCACTCAATCCCAAGCTTTCGTCGGGTAAAATGAACCGTCGTTATATTGCCCGCACTTAATAGCGGGCATTTTTGTATAGTATTTTTTGGATGTTTGGTTAGGGAGAAAGGTTTTGGAAACAAGTGCGATTTCAAAGCAAAAACAAATATATACCCAACTGTCTCAGGCTTCGTTTGCTGACCCGTTTTCATTTATTGGTCCGTATATTCCTTCTGAGGAAGGTGCATTACGGGTGTGGATCCCCGGTGCAGATAAAGTTGAGTTAGTAATAGATAACGAACCTCGTGTAGAGCTAGAACGCGAAGGTGAAAGTAGTTTTATTCTAAAACAACAACGTGACCTACGTTTTACCCATTATCAGCTTGCTGTTGACTGGGCGGGTGTCGAACAATTATTAGATGACCCATACCAGTATCATGAATTGTATGTTGGTTACGATGAGCTGCATACACCAAAAGATATGTACCATCACATGGGCTCTCAGTTCATCACTTTAGAACGCGACGGTAAAAAGATATCGGGCACGCGTTTTCTTGTTTACGCTCCGCATGCCACAGCTGCAAGTCTAGTCGGAAATTTCAACGACTGGGATGGTCGCCGCTACCCAATGCAGCGTCTTGACTACGGTATCTGGGGCTTGTTCATTCCTAACTTGGAAGAAGGCGCTCAATATAAATTTGAGCTAAAAGGACCAAACGGTGAAGGGCTTCCACATAAGGCTGACCCTTGGGGTAGCTATTCGGAGCAGTACCCATCCTTTTCTTCAGTGACTTACGACCATAGCCGATACAACTGGCAAGATAACCAATGGCAGCAACGGTCAGTGACAGAAAAGCGCAAAGAAGCGCTGTCTTTTTATGAATTGCATGCTGGTTCGTGGAAGCGTAATGCAGAGGGTGAATTTTTAAACTATCGTGAACTTGCTGCTGAACTGATCCCATACCTGACCGAGCTCGGCTATACCCATGTTGAGTTAATGCCAGTGTCAGAGCATCCGTTCTTCGGCTCTTGGGGATACCAGCCTGTTGGTTTGTTTGCTCCGACCAGCCGTTTCGGTAGCCCAGATGACTTTAAATACTTTGTCGACCAGTGTCACCAAGCCGGTTTAGGTGTCGTTCTTGATTGGGTTCCTGCGCACTTCCCATCAGATGATCACGGCTTAGCGAACTTCGATGGCACACCACTATTTCACGATCCAGATCCACGCCGTGGTTGGCACCAAGATTGGAATTCTTACATTTACGATCTTGGCAAAGAGCATGTTCGCCGTTTCTTAGTTTCAAACGCGCTGTATTGGTTCGAACAGTTCCATATCGATGGTATTCGTGTTGATGCCGTTGCTTCTATGCTTTACTTGGATTACTCACGCAGCCATGACCAATGGATCCCAAATGTCGATGGCGGTAACGAGAATTACGACGCGATAGTGACTTTGAAGTGGATGAATGAAGAAGTCTACAAACACTTCCCAAATGCGATGACAATAGCTGAAGAGTCGACGGCATTCCCAGGTGTATCTGCACCAACATTTATGGGCGGTTTAGGCTTTGGCTTTAAATGGAATATGGGGTGGATGCACGACAGCCTCTCTTATATTCAAGAAGATCCGGTTAACCGAAAATATCACCACGATACCATCACATTCCCGCTTGTTTACGCACATAGTGAAAACTACGTATTATCGCTTTCTCATGACGAAGTGGTTTACGGCAAAGGTTCTATCCACAATAAAATGCCGGGTGATGAGTGGCAGCAAACAGCTAACCTACGTGCTTATTTAGGTTATATGTACGCACAGCCGGGTAAAAAGCTGAACTTTATGGGGGCAGAATTTGGTCAGACTGCTGAGTGGAATCATGATGATCAACTGCAATGGTTCTTGCTAGATTATGAACGTCACCAAGGAGTTCAAAACCTAACGAAAGACCTAAATCATATGTACCGCGATCAACCTGCAATGCATGACCTAGACTTTGACCCTAAAGGTTTTGAGTGGCGTCTTCAAGATTCTGCAGAAGCGAGTGTTTTAGCGCATGAGCGAATCAGTGAAGCGGGAGAGCGCATTCTGGTGGTATCAAACTTTACCCCAGTACCTCATGATTCGTTCCGTTTAGGTGTTCCTGTTGAAGGGACATATCAATTGATATTGAACACTGATGCGGCTCAGTACAACGGTAGTGACTACCCAGTAAACGCGATTGCAAAAACTGAGACGATACCAAGTGAAGGGTTGGAGCAATCTCTAGCATTGAAACTCCCACCGCTTTCAACCGTGTTTTACAAGCTCAATAAATAGAGTTGAGCCAAAAAATATAAAGGGAGCCTAGTGCTCCCTTTTTTATAATCAACTAATGACTTTATCAGTTGATCGTACGGAAACTTCTGATGTAGCTCTCGTTTCTTTATTTACGCCAATACTCACATTTACTAACGGTACGTTGTTCTGTAGTGTGGCTAATAGTGTTGCACGTTTTTAAGGTACTTTTATGTTGGCTAATTTATCAATAGGAACAAAAATTCGCTTAGGGTTTGGTATATGCCTTATCTTTTTCGCGGTGTCTGGTTTTGTGAGTTACAAAGGAATGGTGAAAGCGTCGGACAATTTTCGACACTTTGGTGAATTATCAAATGAATTGACGATGGTTGGTCGTATTCAAGCAAACTTTTTAAAAGCCCGTATTAGTGCTAAGAATTACCTGGCTACACATGATCCGTCAATCGTTGAAGAATATGACCAACGTATGGCACAAGCCGTATCGTTGACTGAACAAGAGATACTCCAAGCAAAAGCTGCGGAGCGTATCGACATTTTGAAAGAAATGAAGGAAGAACTAAACAGTTACGACAACAGTTTTAAGACCTTGGTCAAGGACATTAAATTGATTGATCAAGCAACTTACGTTGAAATGGCTGCTATTGAAAAGAAAGCACTTCATGATATTGAAGCAGTTATAGAACAAGCGCATAAAGTGCGAAATTCCGATGTTGAATATTATTCAGCACAGCTATTGGAAAAATTCTTATTTGCAAAAATTTCAATTTCAAACTTTTTGCATAACGAGAAAGATAATCCGTTTACCAAATCACGTGCTTATTTTGAAACAGATTTACCGAATTTAGAGAAGAAAGTTGTTGAATATACGACAAGTGAATTAACTCGTAATTTGATCGATGACTTCACTCAGCAACGACTTAAATTTGCTGAATCATTTGAGAAAGTCGTAAAACTTCGTGATGAAGAACATCAGCTACGAGTAAACCTAGAAGAAGCCGGCCATCACTTAGCGAAAGAAATTGAACAAGCAAAACTGTTATTAGTGACCGAACAGAACAGTCTTATTCCTCAGCTTCAAAAAAGTAAAGAGCGTACAATTTTTATTATTATTGCTCTGGCAGTATTGGCTATTTCAGTCGGTACTTTGTGCGCCATTCTTGTTAACCGATCCATTACCAAAGGCATTGAACAAGTTAAAGTGATCTCTAGCGAACTGGCTAAAGGCAACTTGTCTATAGATGTTGTTGTGGAGAGTAAAGATGAAATTGGGTCGTTGTTAGAAAACATGCGCGAAACCATCGTATCGTTGCGCGATATTGTATCTGAAGTGAATGGTTCTTGTGAGAAAGTGGGAGAAATGTCGGAAGAGCTTTCGATGATCACGACGACCACCAATGATTCTTCAATGGCCCTTCAGGAGGAAATGGAACAGATTTCAGCGTCGATCCATGAACTATCGATCAGTACTCAAGAAATTTCATCGAATGCAACCAGTGCTTCTCAGTTTAATGACGAAGTGACTTCAAATGTGACATTAGGTTTGAACGAAGTCGAAAAAACATTGGTTCAAATCGGTGAAGCTGAAAAGCAAATGAATGCGGGCTCTAAGCAGGTAAAAGAACTGTACCAAGAATCGATGAATATTGGGTCTATTTTAGAAACGATTCAAGGTGTAGCTGAGCAAACTAACTTGCTGGCGCTGAATGCTGCAATCGAAGCTGCTCGAGCTGGTGAGCAAGGAAGAGGTTTTGCTGTGGTTGCCGATGAAGTTCGTACTCTGGCACAGCGAACTCAAGACGCTACGGGGCAGATTGAAACTTTAATTCGTTCACTACAAAGCGGTGCAGAGGCAGCGATGAATGCGATTTCACGAAGCCATGAAACCGTAACTGGAGCAGCAGTCCAAGTGAATAGTGCTTCAAGCAACCTGCAATCGGTAAACGGTACTGTGACTGCGCTAAGTGATATTAATATTCAGATAGCAGCAGCGGTAGAAGAGCAGAGTATGGTCACCAATGGTGTCAGTGAGAATGTGACAAAAACCAACAGTATTAGCCGTGAGAATAGCCAGTCTGTTGATACTATTTCTACTTCTGCCCAAGAGCTATCATCAGTAGCGCACCATTTAGAAACACAAATGAAGCGTTTTAAGACCTCGTAAGTAGGTATTTTAAAATCCAAAAAAAAACCAGCTTATAAGCTGGTTTTTTTACATATGTATTACTCGTCGTATTGAGCGAGAAGAAGTACAGAACGCCCGAGCACTCTTTCGAGAATTGCTCTATGTTTAGATCCAAAATGTTCTTCTAACAAGTTTTCAAACTTCTTAAAGCCTCTTGCATCTATTGGTGAAGGTGAAGATAGAGAGGCTGTTCGAAGCTTCAATTCAACAATATGTTGAAACGTTTTTTCTTTCATAGCTTCATCCCACGAACTAAAAAAAGCATCTTCACTTTCAAACGTAAGCGGTTTGACTAATACGGGATGCAATCGATCTTTTAGGGCTAATGAGAAATCCCCAGAACTTGGATAGTAACCTTGTAGGGTTGATTGGGTTATATTTAACTCTTTACTTAACCGAGTATAGGTGACGGCAGTAATACCTTCTTCCCAGAATATGTTAAGAATTTCTGCATTATATTTTTCTAAATTTTCTGCTTTTTGTTGTTGTGTTATACGCGCCACTTTATCTCCAAGTCGAATATCTTCATTTAGTCTTTGAGACGTCATTGTCAATTGTGGGCCAAGTACTTTTGTAGATATTACGAGATTTACCGCTCGTAATTCTTCGTTAGAGAAAGTATTGATGGCTTGAACCCAAGCTCCCTAATTTTTCTTATGGTATGCC